>JAEEGO010000143.1 GCA_016280355.1 Lachnospiraceae bacterium
GTAGATCTTCAGTGCCTCTATGTACTCTTCCACATCTCCGCAATACTCTATGCCGCTGTCGGTATCAAGTGCTTCTATTGACCTGACTGCCTCGTGGCAGTGCGCCTCATCTTTGCTTGCAACTCCCGACACCTCATGTATCGTTCAAGCCGGGATATACTTGAGCATCATCTCTTCCATATCCGCAAGCTTTACGGGCTTCGTCAGATAATCAGAAAATCCCTCGCTTAGCATCTGCCCCTTTGCTCCGGAAAGTACATTTGCCGTAAGACAGACGATAGGCGTATGCTTCAGCTTTTCGGGATAGCGTCTTTGAAGTTCATGAAGTGTCTCCACTCCGTCCATATTCGGCATCCTCTGATCCAGAAAGACCATATCATACGAATTTGTTCCAAACAGTGAGATACAGCGCTCTCCCGATTCCGCAGTATCGATACTGAGGCCGTTTCCTTTAAGCAGGCCGCATATGACCTGCAGGTTCATGGGAGTATCATCCACTATCATGATAGCGGCATCAGGAGCGGTAAATGACGGTCCTTTATGACCTGACGCACCACCTCCGCACATCTCATCGATATTCACTGCCCCTATGGGCGTGTTGTCATCAAATCCCTGTCTTATACTGAAGAAAAATCTGGAGCCTTTTTCATATTCGCTCTCAACCTTTACTTCGCTTCCCATAAGAGAAAGAAGTCTCTGCGTTATCGCAAGTCCGAGACCGGAACCCTCGATATTACGTGTCCTCTCCATATCAAGTCTGTCAAAAGCCGAGTACAGCTTGTCCATCTCATCTGCTTTGATCCCTATGCCGGTATCCGTAACGGCATACTCCATCGTGCACTCTTTCTCACCCTGATACAGCATCTTCACGGTAAGCCTTACCTCACCCTCTTCGGTGTACTTTACGGCATTTGTCAGAAGATTTGTGATCACCTGTCTTATCTTCTGCATATCACCCGTTAGAGTCGCAGGAAGGGCATCGTCCACCTCAAATATCAGCTTGAGTCCCTTTTCTTCCGCCCTCGTGCTGATCATCAGATGCAGATCGCAGAGCAGCTCCTTAAGCGAATACTCATGCACATCCAGCTCCATACGGCCGGCTTCTATCTTGGAGAAATCGAGGATATCGTTTATTATCCCTATCAGGCTTTCACCCGCCTTTTCGATATTGTCGGAATACTGCAGTATCTTCTCATCGGTACTCTCGCGCTGTATCATCTCGTTCATACCGATGATCGCTGTGATCGGTGTTCTTATCTCATGTGACATATTTGAGACAAAATCCGTCTTGAGGTGGTCGGCAAGTCTTGTACGTCTCAGGTCCCTTATGATGAAGACCATGATTATCACCACTATGAGCAGTGTCAGCATCAGAAACAGCCAGAGGTTGTCTCTTATCATATCCGATATGGTATAGGTATAAAGCCTGTTGGCATACTCGTATGCTATCTCTCTTGAGTACTCAGGTCCCAGCACTTTGATACCGCGGTTTAAAAGCTTGAGCAGGCCCTCGTCTCCGATCTTCACACCAAAGCATCTGTCATCCGTCTGGCTCAGCTGCTGCAGATGCAGCCCTCTGTAACGGCTGTTCTTCAGTATCTCATTTGCCCTCAGACCGTTCAGTGTAGTAGCACCCACATCATCCTTCAGCACCGCCATAAGACACGCGTCTATGTCCGGGTAATAAACGATCTGCGCATCCGGGAACTGATTGCGTACATAGTAATACTGCATGCGGTTGTTTTCATTTACCGCAAATGTACTTATATCACCTTCGCTGTATTTTCCGTTAAAAACCAGATCCGTTGAAGCAGAGACTACGGAGGATGACTGATATATACCGTTTTCTTCGGAGTAATAAAGTCCGCCGCCCACCGGGAATCCCGCATCTATCTTTTCGTCACGGATATCGGCTATCATGTCGTCGTAATTGTCATATCCCGTATACTTTACATTGATACCCGGCACCGAAAGCTCCTCAAACATCCTTGGTATTATATCCTTGATGATACCGGTCACGTTCCCGTTATCATCCGTAGCACTGTAAGGAAGATAATTGTTCAGATATCCTATGCTGAGCTCGCTGTTTTGATCCAGCCACTCCCGCTCGGCGGCCGAGAACGCATGGCTTGATACGCTGTAAGGATAATATTTGCTCTTCAGATTGCCGACGTAGTTCGGCTCTTCCAGCAAAAGCTGAGCCTGTGCCGCATCCAGTTCCTCCAGCAGATCAGGACGGGCGATGCTTACACACATGTAATAATCAGAACTTCCGAAGGTACAGATGACCTCCGCATGTTCACGTCCGTAGGCTCCGTCACCTTCGGCCGCAAGCACCTCTATTTCTTCCGAATCAAACGCATCAAAAAGCGATTCATAGTCATCATACTGAGTGACGTTTGCTTCTATTGAATGGGATACGAGAAATTCATCCAGCACATCGGCTATTGCGCTTTTTAATACACCTATCTTTTTACCTGAAAGGGATGAAAGAGAAGAAGTGATGGTAACGTCTTCATCATGTTTTACGAGTGAATAGCTTTCGTTCCCCATGGGATCCACGGGATAGCCTATGATATCTATTCGGTCATCACGTTTGGCAAGACCTGCCAGAAGGTCTATATCTCCGGACAGCAGCATGTCGTAGAGCTCGCTGAAGCCGCCATATACGTATTCATAATTCCAGCCCGTATATTCGGAGAGCTTGCGATAGTACTCATAAGCATATCCGGTCTTGACCGCATCAGGAGAAGCGCCCTCTTCAAAGACCTCGTTTTCATAGTATCCGACTCTTACTGTCTGGACATCGCTGCCTTCAGCGTATGTACGTACGGGGCAGACAGCCAGAGTGAGAAGGACCGCAGCTATGGATATGCAAAGACATCTTAGCTTTATCGTCATAATCGCCTTTTTATCATGCCGCCTTATCGGAAGCCATACTCTGCAGATATGTGTTCAGTCTCAGTTTCACATTTTCCTGAATGCTCCTGAAGAAGAACTGATAGTCATAGATATGATAAGCCCCTTCGGGAAGCAGTTCCAGATATGCGGGATAGTCCGCCGCATCGATGTCCGTAACCTTGAGTACACCCCGTTCCTTATCTATGTAGCAGCCGCAAAGTCCCTTTACTTCATTTAAGATCTCGCCGCTGTAGTCAACAAAGCATGCTCCCGGGTTTAACGACTTATCGGCTGGTGTATTATCATTCTTCCAGCTCAGGGGATTTATAGATATGCCTTTGACATTTTCAGGATGTACAAAGGTTCCCTTCACTTCCGGAGCCTCACAGTCAAAGCTTATCACTACGCCGAGATCGTCGGCAGATGAAGCAGGTTTTATCTGCGGGTATTTCCTTACCATCTCCTCGGTATATGGCCAGCCCAGTGCATATACCGCCACCAGTCTGTCGCTTAAGTCCTCATCATCAAAATACTCCTCAAGCAGGCGGTAGCACATATCTGCTCCCTGCGAGAAACCTGCCAGTATGATGGGACGTCCTTTATTTTCATGTTTCAGATAGTATTTGAAGGCTGCAGAAATATCGGTGTATGCCAGCTGCATATACGGCTCCCGTTCTTTGCTGCCGATGCTGTACACCTTCATGGCTGCCTGACGGTAGTAGGGTGCGTACATCCTTGTACATCCTTCGTAGAGTCCCCTCTCCATGTTCAGTGCTCCCACAAAGGTCTGCTTTGTCTCTTCGTCATCTATAGACATGTTGAATTCATCTCTGTTATCAACTGTAGGACAGATAAGGAAAAGATCTGCTTCCTTGCCTTCGCCCTCGGCGAAATATGCCCAGTTCTCTTTCACGGAATAATCGGTTACAGGACCGCTCCGTCCGGCACAGCCTGCAAGCAGCATCAGACATGCAAGAATAAGCGATACTGTAAGCATCAGCCTGATCGATTTTTTCCCCATAGCCTTCATCCTTTCATTTGTTAGATTTCCGCTATATCACAAAATACTCCGGTGCAGTCTATTATACAATTAAACGGCATTCAGTGTCGACCGGCGAGCCACGCAACAGAAAAACAGAAGAACCAGGCCTAATGCCTGATCCTTCTGTTTTTATCGTGCGGAGGAAGGGGCGCTGGACAGCCGGTGGCTGTCCGCTTAGCGCCGACCGACGAGCCGCCCTGCGACGAGGAGACATTGAACCGCGTGCGATAGCATGCGTTCAGGCTCTTATGTTCGAATTGCGGAGGAAGGGGCGCTGGACAGCCGGTGGCTGTCCGCTTAGCGCCGACCGACGAGCCGCCCTGCGGCGAGGAGACCTTGAACCCAGGGTTCAAGTGTCTCCTCGGCGCAGAAAATCAGAAAGACCAGGCTTGATGCCTGGTCCTTCTGATTTTATCGTGCGGAGGAAGGGACTTGAACCCTCACGACATTACTGCCACTAGATCCTTAGTCTAGCTCGTCTGCCAATTCCGACACCTCCGCAAGTACCAATATGTACTTACGTCTTTTTACGACGCAAGTGATATATTAACACCTGATGACTGGAGTGTCAACGGAAATATTCCGTCTTTATCTCACTCCGTCGTACAGTACTCGTGCTCACCCCGTGCATGCCCTTCAGACTCCCTGTTCTTAAGCATTTCTTCCATAGTATGCCAGCCGAGCACGGCGCATTTCACCCTCGCCGGCATATGAGAAATATCCTTAAGGGCTGCTGCTTCGTCAAGATCATCCAGATCATCCTCAGTGGCTTTGCCGTGTATCATTCCCATGAACTTCCCGCACAGTTCCAAAGCTCTTTCCTTGGACTCCCCTATGATCATGTCTAGCATTATGTCAACCGATGCCTGTGATATCGCACATCCCGATCCACTGAAGGCACCGTCCTCTATGATCCCGTCTTCTCCTACCTTCAGCTCCAGATAAATATCATCTCCGCAGGTGGGATTCTTACCCTCAAGCCTTATGGTAGCGCCCGATATGTTTCCTCTGTGGGATGGCCTCAGATTGTGCTCATTCAGTATTTCTCCGTATATCGACTCAAGCCCCATAGCCCATTATTCCCCTTACTTTTTTGACAGACTCTATGAACCTGTCTATGTCTTCATCATCATTATAGAGATAGAGCGAAGCCCTTGCAGTATTCCCCACTTTCAGGTATTCCATGAGTGGCTGGGCACAATGATGTCCCGCTCTTATGTTAACCTTATCCGCATCCAGTATCGAAGAGATATCGTGAGGATGTACTCCGTCTATGGTAAAAGCCGTGATACCGGAATGATTTGCCGGATCTTTTGAACCGTAGACATGCATGTACGGCAGTTTTGAAAACTCCTCAAAGATCCTCGCGGTAAGTCTGTCCTCTGTCTCTCTTATATAGTCAAATCCGACTCCCTGCAGATATTCGATGGCTGCCTTCAGACCATACGCCCCTGCAGGATTCACCGTACCTGCCTCAAATTTGTGCGGAAGCTCTGCCCATGTGGCTCCGTCGAGCTTCACATACTCTATCATCTCTCCGCCGGTAAGGAAAGGCGGCATAGCCTCAAGCAGCTCTCTCCTGCCGTAGCATACTCCGATACCGAAGGGGGCCATGAGTTTGTGTCCGGAGAAAGCAAGAAAATCAGCGCCAAGCTCCCTCACATCCACCTTCATATGCGGAACTGACTGAGCGCCGTCAACGACTATCACTCCTTTGTTCCTGTGGACCCTGTCTGCGAGTTCCTTCACCGGATTCACGCACCCGAACACATTCGAAACATGCGTTATAGCTATCAGTTTGCACCTTTCAGTGATCTTCCTGTCGAGCTCTTCCCTGCTGAAGATGCCGTCCATGTCCGGCTCAAGATAAATAAGCTTTGCTCCTGTCTTCTCTGCTACCATCTGCCAGGGAAGCATATTGGAGTGATGTTCCATAACTGTCGTTACTATCTCATCGCCTTCATGCAGAAAGTTCAGTCCGTAACTGTAAGCCACGAGATTCAGCGACTCCGTGGCGTTTCTTGTAAATATGATCTCTGCTTCATCCGCAGCATTGATAAAGTCCCTTACACATATCCTTGCTTCCTCATATGCATCCGTAGCTGCAATGGAGAGCTCGTACAGTCCTCTGAGCGGGTTGGCGTTCATGGTCTCATAGAAGCGCTTCTGTGCTTCTATCACCTGCGCAGGTCTCTGTGCCGTGGCAGCCGAGTCCAGATAAACGCAGGGAACATTATCAAAGATCGGAAAGTCTTTCTTAAATCTGTTTTCCGTCATCTGAACGCCTCCTCCATGTAATACTGTATACGTCCGTGTGTATGCTCATCCTTTATCAGGTTTCTCACGTAATTAAGCTTTGCCTTTGTCATAAGAAGCTCCGCCTCCTGCTTTGACAGGCCTCTCGACTGCATATAGAAAAGGATATCGGAAGAAAGCCTGCCGATGGAGGCTCCGTGTGTACCCTCCACATCCTCCTCATCACAAAGAATAACAGGCAGTGTTTTATTAACAACTCCTTCTGAAAGAAGCAGGACATCCTCCAGCTCATTTCCCGAAGCTCCCCTCGCTCCGTGTATCAGGTCTATGGTGCCTCTGAAATTCTTCCTGGCTTCATCCCTCAGTGCACCCTTTACCTGCAGCTCGGATCCTGTCTTCCTGCCGTGATGCGCTATATGGTAATTCATATCAAGCTCCTGCTTCCCCAGGCAGAGATATCCCATATCTCCGTTAAAGCTTGCCTTATACCCTGCAAGATCTGCCGCCACACCGATATAATTGCGTCCTCCTCCGAGACACATCTGGGTGAGGTCAAAGCTTCCTCCGTCCTCTACCGTCACTCCGATATCATCCAGACACAGATATGACAATCCGAGCAGATTGACTTTCACCAGGTGTACCCTGGCGTTTTTCGATACGCGCACCTTTGTCTGCACACCGAAGAAGCCCTTTGCGTCCTTCTTCGTGGATGAGTAATCCATTATGACGGTGATCGCACTTCCTTCTTCCGCCAGTATCTCCACCCTGTCGGCATTGGAATCTCCGTTTTCCATCAGGTAGCGTATATTAACGGGCTCTGCCACCTGTCTGTCCTTCCTTGCATGTACCATGAGCACATCTGCACTGGAGCGTGCGAAAAAGCTGTCAGCTTCCTCTCCCATACCGCATCTGATGGATCTGATATCTACAGCATCCTTGAGATCGCAGCCTCCGCAGTCCTTGCATGACTCGTTGCCGATTATCACTCCGGCCGGTATCTTCTCCACTACGGATCTGCCGCTTCCGTTGAGTATCACGCTCTCTTCGACCACTGCATCGTTTATCTTCAGGGCGTTCCATGTAGGCTTTTGCAATGTGTTTATCCGCATCATCCTATCGCCCCCTTCATCTCAAGCTGTATGAGATTGTTCATCTCGACCGCATACTCCAGAGGCAGTTCCTTTGACACATTGTCGGCAAAGCCTGACACTATCATTGCCTTGGCGTCTTCCTCCGATATCCCGCGGCTCATCAGATAAAAGACCGCATCATCAGAGATACGTCCTATCTTGGCCTCATGTCCCACATCGGCTTCATTGGTCCTTATATCCATGGCAGGTATCGTATCCGATCTTGAGATATCATCGAGCATCAAAGAAGCACAGGATACCGAAGCCTTGGCATCCTTTGCCTTTTCCTTTATAGTCAGCGCGCTTCGGAAAGTACTCTCTCCGCCGCTCTTTGATATGGATTTCGTATTTATGAAAGAAGACGTACGCTCACCGGTATGGACTATCTTTGCTCCGGTGTCGAGATTCTGGCCGGCTCCCGCAAAGGTGATACCCGTGAACTCGCAGTGTGAATCATTCCCCTTCAGTATGGTCATGGGATACAGGTAAGACACGTGCGAGCCGAAAGAGCCGGATACCCATTCCATGGTCGCTCCCTCTTCGCATATGGCTCTCTTGGTATTGAGGTTGTACATGTTCTTGGACCAGTTCTCTATGGTGGAGTAGCGAAGCCTTGCATTCTTTCCGACAAAGAGCTCCACACATCCGGCATGGAGGTTCGCGACATTGTACTTCGGCGCTGAGCATCCTTCTATGAAATGCAGGTCTGCATCCTCGGAAACAATTATCAGAGTATGCTCAAACTGTCCGGCCCCTGCGGCATTGAGTCTGAAGTAGGACTGGAGCGGTATATCCACCTTCACTCCGGGAGGCACATATACAAACGATCCGCCCGACCATACCGCACCGTGCAGTGCAGCGAACTTGTGATCCGTAGGCGGCACGAGCTTCATGAAATGTTCACGTACCATATCGGCGTACTCACCGGTAAGCGCCGACTCCATATCGGTATATATGACGCCCTGTTCAAGCACCTCTTCCCTGACATTGTGATACACAAGCTCCGAATCATACTGTGCACCCACACCGGCAAGGCTTGTACGCTCAGCCTCAGGTATGCCGAGCCTTTCAAAGGTATTCTTGATATCCTCGGGCACATCTTCCCATGTAGCCTGCATCCCGGTCTTGTGTCTTACATAAGTCACGATATCGTCCATATTGAGACCGGAAATATCCGGGCCCCAGTCAGGCACCTTGAGATCATTGTAGATCTGAAGGCTCTTCAGTCTGAAGTCCAGCATCCAGTCGGGATCATGCTTCTCCTTTGATATCTCGGTCACGATATCCGGAGTAAGCCCTTCCTTTACCCTGTAAAACTCCCCCTCTTTTTCCTCATAGCGGAAATCGTACAGGCTTCTGTCTATATCGTTTACTTCGCTTCTCTCTCTGTCCATTTCTCGAAACCGTTATCGTTTATCTCATCCACGAGAGCTGCATCACCGTCAGCGACTATCTCACCCTTTACAAGTACGTGAGTATAGTCCACATGAAGCGACTCAAGTATTTTCGTACTATGTGTTATTATAAGAAGAGCCCCATCTTCATGCTTCTGATACTCCTCTATGCCGGCAGACACGGTACGTACCGCATCGACATCGAGTCCCGAATCGGTCTCATCAAGTATCGCAAACTTCGGCTTGAGCATCAGCATCTGGAGTATCTCTGCCTTCTTCTTCTCACCGCCGGAGAATCCTACATTCAGATCCCTGTCCTTGTAGGCTTTATCAAAATCGAGTATTTCCATATCCGCAGCGAGCTCTTTGCGGTACTCCGAGAATTTTATCTTCTCACCCGTCTTCTGGGAGATCGCATTTCTTATGAAAGAAGATACCGTGATACCCGGTACCTCGAGCGGATTCTGAAATGACATGAACATTCCGGCCTTTGCCCGCTTGTCAGCTGTCTCTTCCTTTATGTCCAGTCCGTTGAAATAAATGCTACCACCCGTTATCTCATATGCCGGATTACCCATCAGGACATTGCCGAGCGTGGATTTTCCTGCTCCGTTCGGTCCCATAAGTACATGGGTCTCTCCCTTGCCTATATTGAGGTTTATGTTCTTAAGTATGGGATTGCCGTCCACAGCGACGGAAAGATCCCTTATCTCAAGCAGTGCCATACCGCATCTCCTTATTCAAAAACATGAAAAATCAGCAAAAGCTATACTACCATAAAATAAACAATATTGGAATGTAAAAGGGAAATGAACCTGAAAAAGAACTTAAGATCACCGTATGTATCCGGCAAGTTCCCCGAGGCAGCTCTCGAAATTCACACCGTACCAGCGCTTATCCGCGGCCTTCTCGGTCTCTTCTATACATCTGCCCACAAAATGAACGGCATGCTCCGAAGCCTCTGCCAGAGACTGATCCTCCAGGAGACATCCCGTGACCACTGAAGAAAAAATATCTCCCGTTCCGAGATACCTGCCGTTATGTTTTGTACCCTCGGCTTTTGCTATCTTCTCTTCCGCCCTGTCATATGACATTGCTCCCATCAGCGACTTACTGAAATGCACTCCGGTGATCACCACTCTGTCAGGTCCAAGATCGGAAAGTCTCTTAAGCATGTCCGTGATCTCATCCGGGTCAAAGGACTCCGGCTCTCTGTACGGTATGTCGAGCAGCAGACATGCTTCGGTCAGGTTTGGTATGATGACATCCGCTTTTTTTACGTAATCCCTCATATATCCGACGAAATCCGCCGGAAGTCCGGAATATAACACCCCGTCATCAGCCATTGCAGGGTCTATTATTATCACACTGTTATTATTCCTGAAACCATCAATAAAACAGGATATCTCCTCCACCTGCCTGGCAGAGCCCAGATATCCTGTGTATATTGCATCAAAGCTTATGTTATTCTTCTTGAACTCTTCTGAGATCGGCACGATCTGATCAGAGAGATCCAATGAGGTAAAACTCCTGAAGGCCGTATGTGTAGATAGAAGTGCCGTTGGGATAACAGCTGTTTCTACTCCAAGGCTTGCCAGGACCGGTATTGCTGCTGTCAGTGAGCATTTACCTACGCAGGAGATATCCTGCAGGGTGACGATGCGTTTCATGCTGCATCGATCACATGTGTATCAGTACGGTAGTTCCTACGGATACTGCATCGTAAAGAGCAGCTGCCGTAGATCTGGGAAGATTTACACAGCCATGCGATCCGTTCGTCTTGTATATATCTCCTCCGAAAGAGCCTCTCCATGAAGCATCATGTATACCGTAGTGTCCGGTGAAAGGCATCCAGTACTTTACGAATGCTTCATAGTCATCACCCTTCAGTGTCCTGTTCCTCTGCTTTGCATATATCTGATATGTGCCGTTGGGAGTATCGTGATGAGCTCTCGCATTTCCGCTTACAATATCAGATACTATTGTAGGCACTCCGTCCACATAGTATGTAAGCTTCTGATCTGAGATGTTGATATCTATGAAGGTCTGACCTGTCCTTATATTTGCAGGATTCTGCTCATTGGTCTCTTCGGTCTTTTCCTCTTCCTTGCCCTCGAGCTTCTCCTGTGCCTTCTTCTCGGCTTCCTTCTGCTCTTCTATGGCCTTTTCCTGCTTAGCCTTGAGCTCTTCCTGCTCAGCCTTTACCTTAGCCTCGCGCTCAGCCTGCTCCTTAGCCTGCCTTTCCATTGCTTCCTTTGCCTGCTGCTCCATCAGGGCTTTCTGCTGCAGAGCCGCATTCTGTACCTGCTGGACATTGGTATTGGTAACCGTAACAGATGGTATGTGTCCTGCATCATTTCTTCCGAGTGTGATGGCAGCAGTCAGATACTGTGCCTCCACGTCCTGATTCAGCTGTGAACATCCGGGTACGTCATATACAGATGCCAGAGTTGAGATGAAGCCTCTCACGGCTGCCGGATCTGCTGTATAGTTTCCTGCGATATCCTGTGCCAGAGTTCCGTCAGGATTCTTCTGAAGAAGGGATGTTACCGTTCCCTGATCCAGTACAAAACTCGTATTCGTGCCTGCCTGTGTGGGATATGCTCCGAAGTTATATACGATGGAAGCCACGTTCTGTGCATTCGCTTCCTTTGTAGGTGCAATAAGTGCCGTCAGGCAGATCAGAACTGCTGCAAAAGATACCAAAAACCTTTTCATTTCTCTCTCCCGGAATTAAATCTTACTTTATAACAAGAACGTTTCTATTATAGACTTACCTTAAAGCTTCAATCAACCACAAGATATTGGGTTGATCGGGGTAGATTTAACCATCGGAATATGTCATAGTATATTTGTGATGAGAATAAAAAGCGAAAATCTTGATATAAGGCAGATAGCCGAGAGCGGACAATGCTTCCGCATGAATATGACCGGAGAGGATTCCGCAAGGATAATTGCACACTCCAAGCTTCTGGACATAAAACTTGCAGGAAAAAATGCATTCGACCTCTCCTGCAGTAAAACTGAATACAACAGGATATGGAAAGAATACCTCGATCTGGATACAGACTATGCTTCATTCATTGATGCCATAGATCCGTCTGATGAATATCTCAATGCTGCAGCCAGAGGCGGGAGCGGGATCAGGATACTTAAGCAGGAGCCTTTCGAGACTCTCATAAGCTTCATCATATCCCAGCGTAAGAATATCCCTGCAATAAAGGCTTCCGTAGAGAAGCTCTGTATTACCTGCGGCAAAAAGATAACCGATGATATATATGCTTTTCCCGATCCGGAAGCCATATCTGCTCTTTCAGAAAAAGAGCTGTCAGGCTGTTCCTTAGGCTACAGGGCACCTTATGTCAGGGAAGCCGCAAGACGTATCGCATGCGGTGAGACAGATCTCGAAGCTCTCCGCTCTCTTGATGATGACCGGCTTATGGAAGCCCTGCTTTCATTCTACGGTGTAGGAAAAAAGGTGGCGAACTGTGTGATGCTTTTTGCCTATCACAGGATCTCGGCTTTCCCGGTGGATGTATGGATAAGCAGGATAGAGGATGCCCACTACGGCGGCAGATTCCCCGTTGAGAGGTATCCGGGCTTTGCAGGCATCCTCCAGCAATACATGTTCTTCTATTCACGAAATAAGTAGTTCTCTTTATATCCTGCGCTTTATCCTCACGAATATGAGCAGCACGGCAGCCATACCTACAAGACAGATGCCCAATATCACGGCGTTCTTTTTGACAGCCGTATAGTCGGTCTGTCCGGGCATCCCCGGGTCGAACGGCATATTGTTGCCGGACACGGCCTGTGGACGATGTCAACCGAATTCTTTTCCTTTTCAAGCAGCAGCTTCAACGCTTTTGCCGTGGATATCTCATCTTCTGCTATAAGTATCTTCAACGGATCTAAACCCCCGATAGTGCTTTGCAAAATTCTATCACATATGACGTCCGGCTGCACACGTCCCGGATCTCCTTATCCTTATAAATATCAGGGCACCGCCTGCTATGAGCATAACAACCAGAATCACAGCAATGACTGCGGCCCATCCCGCTCCCTTTACGTTTTCTGTCGCTTCCTTACCATTCTGCACCAGAGGGCCTCCTTCTATGATCATCTCTCCTATGCGTGACGTATCCTCGCTGAAGATACTCGGCTTTCTCGTCCCAAGCACATATACCTCCCTCATCAGATCACTGTCTTCTGCAGCATCCGTCATCAGACTTACATATCCGGCCAGAGCCCCCTCAGACCATACCCTACCCGGCACCTTATTCTCTTTCTTCTTAAGCATGCTCCAGTCGCTGTATGATCCGGATTCTGCGGACGCACTGTTTCCCGATGCGCTCCTCCATGTGTATCCTCCTTCACTTTTGAACCCGCCGTAAGAGGCCCCGGAAGGATCTCCTCCGAATCTTGCCGGCTCTTCATACACAGGCTCTTTATCAAGCCCGTCGTACGAGCTGTTACTTTTTTCAAAGTGGCTGTTCATGTTATCCTCTGCCTCTAAGCGGTATCTTTCGATATCCGGCTTTACTATATCCGCTATCTCCACGCTCTCCGCCGCTGCATTTCCTGCACCGTCATAGGCATATATCCTGTACCTGCCGTTCGCGGTGATCTTCAGTACGGCCTCTGCAGTTTCATCGTGCATGTTAACACTCTGATACAGGGTCTTCCTTATCCCGACCGCAGCATTTTCGGCCTGTATAAGCGCTACTCCCGTACCGCTGTCGGCTGCATGTATTAAGACCGATCTTCCTTTTAGAGAAATATCGATCTGCGGTGCTTCATTATCAGACAGACTGTCAGAGCTCACCGTATATGCCCCGCTGTTTTCGCTTACATTATCCGCGAGTGCCACGGTGCCCCCTCCCGGAAAGCCCGCCGGTCCCACCAGCGCACTTATAATTATAAGTGTTATTAAACCCCATTTTCCTTTATTTTTCATTCTCTTCTCCTTTCTTTTATATAGCTTTTTATCCTTATCCTTTTACCGTCGGTATCCATTTGCACGGCTCCGAGATCCTTCGTCACATATACTCTGCTTCCGGTTTTTTCGATCCTCTCCAAAAGTTCCCTGTGAGGATGTCCGTATCTGTTGTCCACCCCGGCCGATATGAAGGTGATCTGCGGCCTGACAAGGGTCAGGAAATCTTCAGATGTGGAATTCTCCGATCCGTGATGAGCGCATTTCAGCAGGGTATATCCGCCTGACATCCCGGAAGACCTCAGTCTGTCTTCCATCTCCCGCTCACCTTCACCCTCCGCGTCTCCTGTATAGAGTGCCCTGAAGCCCATGTAACTTA
>JAEEGO010000144.1 GCA_016280355.1 Lachnospiraceae bacterium
CGTAGATCCCGGCAGGACTGCGAAGGGCCGTACGATCATGATCTATATGGACGGTGCGGACCTGACGGAGAGCGCCACACTGAACCTCTATACCATGCTCACGGCGAGCAATACCGGCGACATAGGAGAGGATAACCATATAGTGATCATGACCGGCGGATCCAAGGATGCATGGACACGCAGTGATGAGAGGAAGGTAGACAATTTCCTTTATAATACAAACGGCCAGCAGCAGGCGACTCTCGCAAGCACGCTGGGAAAGACGAACCAGCTGTGGGAGCTGAGAGACGGCAAGCTGACCCTGATACAGAACGGCTTCAATGACGGCGGATACATGACGCAGGGCTCGAATCTCGCAGCCTTTATAAGGGCTGTCAAGAGCAGGTACCCGGATGCCTCCATGTATGATCTCATCATGTGGGATCACGGCGGCGGTCCTGAGGGCGGCTTCGGAGCTGATCTGAGGAGGAACGATGACCAATCCATGTCGCTGGTGGATATGACCAATGCGATAAAGAACAGCGGAGTGAACTTTGATCTCATAGCTTTCGATGCCTGCCTGATGTCCAATGCCGAGGTGGCACTGGCACTGTCTCCGTATACACAGTATTTCATGCTGTCCGAGCAGGAGTTCCCCGGGAAGGGCCTGAATGCGGGCTATACGGATCTGGTCGCGGGACTGATCAACGACAACAATGTAGCTACGAGAGAATATGCGACACGTATAATCAACAGTGCGATCGGCTCCTATGACGGAGGGGATGATGCCGATGATGCGATAATGTCACTGATCGACTCGGCAAAGGTCAGCAATGATCTCGCAAATGCCATTGCAGGCTTCGCGTCTGCACTGAAAGAGGTGATCGAGAGGAACGATCAGGACACTCTGGATACCATACTCAAGATAAGGAAGACCTACAATTACATAGAGGTCAAGTCCAGCGATGCAGCGACCGGAGATCTCATAGATGTGCAGGGCTTCTGTGATGCACTGATGGCTGATCGTGACGGAGAGCTCAGGTCAAAAGACGCAAAGCTGTATGCAGCCTGTCAGAACTTGAAGACAGCTGCGGCAGCCTGTGTCATCCATAAGGACACGGCGGTAAGAATGGACAGAACGCTGGCCCAGGGCACGGAGCCCACGGGAATAAGCATGTATTTCCCGGCTCTTTCGATGGCAGCGACGCCCATCGGCCAGACTACAGGCATCACGGATCAGGTGCTCAATCTCGTCAACGCATATAAGAGCAGCGGCAAGCTGGACAGCTACGGCAAGGCGATCGCAGCCTACGGACTGTGGCTCAAGGTGGGCAAGATGCTGGGAGATGAGGTGTTCTGGAGAGACGGGACTGCCAGAACCGATGCCGATATGAAGGACACGGTGAAGCGTGAGCAGGGTGACTGGAGCGTGAACGGTCTTATTTCAGCCAGCGGTCTGACCGACGCAGAGGCCGATAACCTGATAGAGGCACAGATCAGAGACAGGATAAAGAAGTCCAATATCACGGTCACGGATATCACGGATGACCAGCATCAATTGACCGGCAAGAAGGTGACGGTGAGGACCGGGGATCCCGGCATAGTGGACAGGATAGATGCAAAGGTATATGTGAACGAGGGAGAAGGCGAAAACCGGACGCCTGTCTCTCTCGGGCGTAGCACTATGCGCACGACCGATGTGGAAAAAAACATCACGAACAATACGGCAACGGCCGATATATTACCCTTTGATAATAAATGGCTTGTGCTGGACGGGCATGTGGTCAGCTATTACGATACAGAGATCAGGGATCTGACGGAGAATAATGTATCGACCAGATACAGAGTAGGTGTCATACCGGTGGCATACTGGAAACAGGCAAGAGTGGGTGATGCTACGGACAGTACCCTGAAGGCTGCCATTAATAACGGCAAGGTGATGATCGGAGTATTTGAGATAAGATTCCCTCTCGTGGGAAATGATTACTCCGACAATGGTACCATCACGGACTTCCGCAAGGTAAACGGCAACGCCATATCGATATCGGGATACGGCATACAGGAGAATGAGATATATGAGCTCCTGGCAGGCTTTGATGACGGGAACAATCCCGATAAGCTCAGATCGGTAGGTGTGGTCAAGGCTACGGCTAACGGCAACAACCTGAAAACGGCTCAGTTCCAGCTGATAAATAATCTCTCGGTGGAGTACAGTATAGTGGATGCATATGAATCCAGGTATGATCTGAACACCGAGAACTTCGGGCAGGGTGATCCGAGGGCAGTCGACAGCTTCAGCTATGCCATGACAGATGAAGAAATTGCAAGTGCTAAGGCTGCACCGGACGCTTCCAAGAACACTGCGGACCAGAGCGGACTGGGCGGCGGTACCAACTATGACGACAGAGAGAGCAAGGCCGGGGCAGACGGTGCAGCAGATGAAGCAGCACCGGAGGCAGGCGACCTGACCGCAGGGGCAGGAGATGTCGAAGCGGCAGCTGCTACGGATACGGCACAGGCAGCAGAGAGCCCGGCGGCAGCAGAGGCAACGGACACAGGTGCGGTTGACATAAATCAAAACGGCGAGCCTGCAGCGACTCCGGCTGTGGTACTTACACCCGAGCAGCAGGCCTTCCTGACAAATATAAGCGCGGGACTTGCAGGTGGCACGATGACCCTTGAGCAGGCTGCAGCTTTGATGGGAGAGGCAGGCATCA
>JAEEGO010000145.1 GCA_016280355.1 Lachnospiraceae bacterium
CCGTTGACCGAGAATCCCGCACAGATAGCGAGATTTGCCATACGCACCTGACCGTCATAGATGATCGCCATATTCCTTATCTTGTCCTGATCACCGGGATACTTCTCGGAGATGTGCAGGCAGAACCTGCGGTTGATCTCCTCCACAATCTGGTATATACGGGGCAGGAGCCTGGAGAAGAGCTCCAGAGGCCACTTCTCAAGAGCCTCGCTCATTATCGTATGGTTGGTATATGCGCATGTCTTTGTTGTGACTGCCCATGCCTCATCCCAGGTAAGTCCCTGCTCATCCATGAGTACTCTCATAAGCTCGGGGACAGCGACCGTGGGGTGTGTATCGTTCAGCTGGAATACGTTCTTTTCGGCAAACTTCTTTATATCATCGTGCTTCCTCATGTACTTTGCCACGGCTTCCTGTACGGATGCGGAAATGAAGAAGTACTGCTGCTTGAGTCTGAGTTCCTTTCCTGCATAGTGATTATCGTTGGGATAGAGGACCTCTACGATGTTGCGGGCCAGATTGTCCTGCTCCACCGCCTTGTGGTAGTCTCCCTTGTCGAAGGAATCCAGCTCAAAGCACTCCACAGGCTCTGCATCCCATATACGCAGAGTGTTCACGATGCCGTTGCCGTATCCTACTATGGGCATATCATAGGGGATAGCGTTTACGGACTGATAACCTTCCTGTATGAATTTGTTCCGGCCTTTCTCGTCAGTCTCTACCTTGACGTAGCCTCCGAACTTGACCTCCTTTTTATATTCATGACGTCTCAGTTCGAAAGGATTGCCGTCCTTCAGCCAGTCATCGGGGATCTCCATCTGATATCCGTCCCTGATCTTCTGCTTGAACATACCGTATCTGTATCTGATACCGCATCCGTATGCCGGATATCCCAGAGTTGCAAGTGAGTCGAGGAAACATGCGGCAAGTCTTCCGAGACCTCCGTTACCGAGTGCCGCATCCGGCTCCTGATCTTCTACAGCATTCAGATCCACATCCATTTCCTTAAGGGCTTTCTTTACACCCTGATACTCGCACAGGTTGATGAGATTGTTTCCGAGAGCCCTGCCCATCAGGAATTCCATGGACATATAGTAGACTGTCTTGGGATCCTGTACTTCCATCGCTTTCTGGGTCTTCATCCAGTTATCGATGATAGTATCCTTTACGGCATAGCATACAGCCTGGTATATCTGCTGAGGTGTTGCTTCCTGCAGTGTCTTCCTGTACAGGACCTTGACCTGTTCCTTGACCTGCTTTTTGAAAGATTCCTTGTCGAAATTGGTGCTCGTTGTGATCATGTTTTCCCCTTTCGTTTATCTCAGTCTCTTTTTACTCCGAGTGTGACATGTTCTCCGTTGATGTCCCATTCTTTGGTATATCCGTCTGCACTGCCGGTCACTATATCATCTGCCATGACCTCCTTCAGTACGAAATCCCTGTTGCTGCCAAGATACTGAGCCAGGCGGTCATTGTCCTTTGCATAGACCGTGATCTTGTCCATGACCTCAAAGCCCGCTTCCTTTCTCATGGTCTGTATCTTGGATATGAGTTCTCTTACGAAGCCTTCCTCTATGAGTTCCGGCGTGAGATTGGTATCGAGCACGACAGTCACCTTGTTATCTCCCTGCTCGACAAAGCCTTCCTTTGATGTCATCTCTATGAGCAGATCGTCTTTTCCGAGGACGACTTCCGTACCGTTCACATCAAACTTCAGATCCTCTCCGGCGTTAAGCTTATCCATGGCTTCGTTGCCGTCCACTCCTGCAAGGTAGTCCCTGATGCCCTGGAGCTGTTTGCCATACTTCGGTCCGACTGTGCGAAGCTGCGGCTTGAATGTGTATGTGGTGTAGCCTCTCACATCATCGGAGAATTCCACCTTCTTTACATTGAGCTCGTCCGCTACGATATCGGTATAGAAATCCGAAAGCTTCTCTTCAGCTTTCACATACATCGTGGCTATGGGCTGACGGTTCTTGATATTTACCGCATTCCTTGCCGCACGTCCGAGTACGACTATGTCGAGGACTTCCTCCATGTCTTTCTCAAGTTTCTCATCCACCATGCTGTCGTCGCATACGGGATAATCAGTCAGATGTATCGACTCGGGCTGGGAAGGATCCACAGAGAGCACGAGGTTCTTGTATATCTGCTCTGTCATGAACGGTATCATGGGCGCCGCTGCCTTGGATATCGTGATAAGGCAGGTGTAAAGTGTCATATAGGCATTTATCTTGTCCTGCTCCATGCCGGGTGCCCAGAATCTCTCACGGCTCCTGCGCACGTACCAGTTACTCATGTCATCCACAAATTCCTGCAGGCATTTTGCAGCTTCCGTGATCTTGTAGTTTTCAAGACATGAGTCTGTCTGCTTCACGCAGCTGTTGAGTTTGGAAAGGATCCACTTATCCATTACGGCAAGTTTGTCCTTCTCAAGCTTGTATTTCGTCGCATCAAAATCATCTATGTTTGCATAGAGCACGAAGAATGCATATGTGTTCCAAAGTGTTCCCATGAACTTTCTCTGGCAC
>JAEEGO010000146.1 GCA_016280355.1 Lachnospiraceae bacterium
GAAGCCAGATACGGAACATAGCATTTGCATTTTTCATCCATGTTCCCACCGACAAGCTTCTCGATCCATACTACAAAAGCCTCTACGGCAAGCTGTCTCTTTCCGGGGTTCTTGACTACGAATCCTCTGGTAAGTATCAGCATGAGCAAAAAAAGGACAGCGATGATACACCATGTGATCACCACTGTCTGATTGATCGCTATTCCTCCGCCTATGGGCAGTGTAAAGGCCGTAGGTATCTCCAGTTCTTTTTGAAGTTCCTCTGCCAGAGGGTTCATTATTTGACGACTCCCTTCTCCAGATACTCTGCCAGGTTCAGCTTAATGTGCTCGCCTGCTCTTTCTACCGCGACTTTTTCCATATCGTGTTTGACCATCAGCTCAACCAGCTCTTCAAAACTGGTCTTTGTGGGATTCCAGCCAAGCTCCTTCTTTGCCTTGCTGGGATCACCCCAAAGGTTGACCACGTCCGTCGGTCTGTAAAAGTCCGGTGAGACCTCGACTATCACTTTTCCGGTTGCTTTGTCTATTCCCTTCTCATCTATGCCTTCGCCCTTCCACTCGAGCTCTATCCCTGCATGGTGGAAAGCGAGTGTCGCAAATTCGCGCACCGAATGCTGCACGCCGGTCGCTATGACAAAATCCTCGGGTTTGTCGTGCTGCAGGATAAGCCACATACATTCCACATAATCCTTTGCATATCCCCAGTCTCTGAGTGAAGAAAGGTTGCCCAGATACAGCTTGTCCTGCTTGCCCTGGGCTATCCTGGCAGCTGCCAGTGTTATCTTCCTTGTGACAAAGGTCTCTCCCCTTCTCTCCGATTCGTGGTTAAAGAGTATTCCTGAACAGCAGAACATATCATATGCTTCGCGGTACTCTCTGGTGATCCAGTAGCCGTACTGCTTTGCCACTGCATATGGCGAATACGGATGGAAAGGAGTCGTCTCGCTCTGAGGGACCTCCTCCACCTTGCCGTACAGCTCTGACGTGGATGCCTGATATATCCTGCAGGTCTTTTCCAGACCGCACACTCTCACCGCTTCCAGTATCCGGAGTACTCCGGTGGCATCTATATCTGCCGTAAACTCAGGCACATCGAAGGATACCTGTACATGTGACTGTGCTGCCAGATTGTATATCTCATCGGGCTTCACCTCGGCTATCAGCTTTACGAGGCTGATGGAGTCTCCCAGATCTCCGAACTTCAGATGGAAATTCGGGGTACCTTCCAGATGGGCGATACGCTCCCTGAAATCGACGGAACTTCTCCTGATCATCCCGTATACGGTATATCCTTTATCAAGCAGAAGTTCTGCCAGGAACGATCCGTCCTGTCCCGTTACTCCCGTGATAAGTGCCTTTTTACTCATTTATGTTTCTCTCCCTCCAGATGTATCTTGTATATATAAATATTACAGCATCGACGGCTTGCCGCTGCCCCATATGAGGCTGCGCCACTGCTCGAGCTGCTCCACGGTCATGAAGCCGATGGACGTGCCCATATATCCTATCTTATAGGAAGCAAAGAGCATCGCGTTCTTGATAGCCAGTGTGGAATCTCCCGTCTCCTGATAGTAGTGCAGGAAGCAGGCAAAGAGTGCGTTGCCGGCTCCGGTCGTATTTACGACCTCATTTGTCTTGACCGTATCATAGTGCAGATTGATGTCTCTGTTCTTGTCATAGAGTATGAGACCCTTGGAACCCTGGCCAAGGATAATGATATCGGTATTGTATTTATCAGCGATGCCTCTCACGAAATCAAACGGGTCTGTCTCGATGGTATCATCACTGAAATACAGGATGTTTGCGTTCTCAAGGAAATCAACGTTATATTTTTCTTTTTCGGGATTGTATGTGTGGATATTGACCGCTATCTTCTTGCCAAAATCCTTTGCAACCTGTATGAAAGGTCTGCAGAAGTTTGCATTGGAAAGTACTACCATATCGCAGGCAGCTACCATCGGCGGAACCATAGACATACGGTACTCGGCGTCTCTGAGGCTCTTGATATCCTCAAAGATCTGTTCCTTTCTTTCCCTGTCGTACAGCACCACCTGCGTCGGTGTACTGTCGATCACCGGAAGCACGTAATCCGTGTTTATCGTGACCTCCCTGTCAGGGGGATTAAGGATACCGAAGTCCAGGCTGCGTCCCACGACCGAAAGAAGCTCCGCTTTGTCTCCAAGCCAGCTCAGGGCCAATGTCTCGTTGAAGGCATCGCCGCCCGCGGAAGTAAATATCGTATCCGGCACGCTGGTTACCGGAGAGTACTCGATCGGTATCTTATCTACCTTGACTATGGTCTCAATCTGTATGACACCTGCTACGACGAACCTGCCCATAGAGCACTTCCTCCTTGATCATGATCTCATCTGAAAACCAAAGTATAGTATATCATATATCAGAAAAAGAAACCAAAATCAGGCAGGTCTTGATCAGTGCCTTTTTACTATAAGTGCTCTGATCGCATTAAGCACACAGATGATCATCACTCCCACATCAGCAAAGACCGCTGTCCACATGCCGGCAATACCCAGTGCGGACAAAAGCAGGCACATCAGCTTCACCCCTATGGCAAAGACTATATTCTGTTTGACTATACGAAGACACTTTTTTGCAATACAGATCGCCTCGGGTATGCGCGCGGGATCATCATCCATCAGCACTATATCCGCAGCCTCTATGGCAGCATCGGATCCCATGGCTCCCATTGCAATACCGATATCCGCCCTTGAGAGTACCGGAGCATCATTGATACCGTCTCCGACGAAGGCTACTGTCCTTGACTTCTGCGCCAGTATCTCTTCCAGTTTGCTGACCTTGTCTGCAGGAAGAAGCTCAGCGTGATACTCATCTATACCAAGTTCATGCGCTATCTCATCTGCCACCCTGTGTGCATCACCGGTCAGCATCACCGTCCTCTTCACACCGCATCTTGCAAGAGATTCTATCGCATCTTTTGAATGAGGCTTTACTATATCCGTGATAACGATATGTCCTGCATAATCACCGTCTATCGCCACATGGATCACAGTTCCGGTATCCTCAGGACACTCTTTGTATGCCGCGCCGACATTTTTCATAAGCAGCGTATTTCCAACGGCTACACTTTTTCCGTCAACGACCGCTTTTATGCCCTGTCCGGCTGTTTCCTCTATCCCGGACACTCTGGATCTGTCTATTTCCCTGCCGTAGGCTCTGCGAAGACTCACGCTGATCGGATGTCCCGATGCTGCTTCAGCCAAAGCCGCGATCTCTATTAGTTCCTCATCCGCCAACGGGGAATGATGTACGGCATCCACTTCAAAGCTTCCCTTAGTCAGCGTGCCCGTCTTATCAAATACGACCGTATCCGTCTTTGACAGAGTCTCCATGAAATTAGATCCCTTGATGAGGATCCCGGCGTGGCTTGCTCCTCCTATACCCGCGAAGAAGCTCAGCGGTATAGATACGACCAGAGCGCACGGGCAGGAAATTACAAGAAATGACAATGCCCTGTAAACAAAATCACCCCAGAGCGGATCGGCCCTCATTATCAGCATCCTGAAAAGCGGAGGAAGCACCGCGAGTGCTACTGCCGAATAAACTACCGCAGGTGTATAAACACGTGCAAACTTTGTAATGAAGTCTTCGGATCTGGATTTATTGGATGAAGCATTTTCCACAAGATCCAGTATTTTGGATACCGTGGATTCTCCGAATTCTTTTGTTGTCTTTATCCGTAACGGTCCTGTCAGGTTGATACATCCCGATATGATCTCGTCGCCCTCATTCACATCTCTCGGAATACTCTCTCCGGTAAGAGCCGCCGTATCTATAGTGCTTTTGCCCTCCGTTACCACTCCGTCTATCGGTATCTTCTCACCCGGACACACATAGATGACAGTCCCGATCTCTACTTCGTCCGGATCGACCTTTTCTGTCTTCCCGTCTATTTCTATATTTGCATAATCAGGGCGTATATCCATAAGCTCAGATATGTTGCGGCGGCTCTTTCCGACCGCGACACTCTGAAACCATTCGCCGATCTGATAAAAGAGCATCACGGCAACCGCCTCGACATAGTCGCCCTGTCCTCCTGTCAGATCCTGATACACTGCAAGGACCACCGCGCCAAGCGTTGCCACACACATAAGCAGCGACTCATCCATTGGCTGACGGTTCTTTATACCCTTTATCGCCTTTCGTATCACATCATATCCGATGATGATATACGGCACCATATA
>JAEEGO010000147.1 GCA_016280355.1 Lachnospiraceae bacterium
CCTGCTGCCAGTGCCAGGTTATCCTTCTCCTGCCTCATAAAAAGCGGCAAAAGCTTCTTAAGCTCGCAATCCGTCAACCTCATCATTCCGCTACCACCTCATGTGTGATCGTGATATCGCCTACCTGGGCAACGGCCAGAGCCCCGATCTCGACCCTTGACGGCGATGTGACAGTTGCCCGTATACATCCCTTTCCGTATGTCGGAGCCATGCACAGAGCAAGGAGCTTGTCCGGATTTATATCTCTGCCGATAGCTCCCGACTGCCACTTGACATACTGCTCCACCGCCCCGTCCGGGCCCTCGATAGTCTTGACGCACTCAGTCTCATCGGCGGCCGTAGTGTAATACTTAAGCTCGATATCGTAAGACACCGCCGTAGGGGCAAGCGCCGTAACAACATCCGTAAGAGGCCTTACGTCATCCGCGCCGCATATCTCCTCAACCGCCGTAAGTATATCCGCGCTGGGCAGTTCCCCATCCTCGCAGAGGATATACAGATTGACGATACAGGCGTCCGGCGAATCCACCACAACATCAATGATCGAGTTATGCGCGGTTTTTGCCCAGTACTGATATGCCTTGATGGATCCTGCCGTACTGTATGCGCTGTTTGCAAGCCTTATCCTCTCCCGCAGGTCATCATCATCCTCGATATCCGATCCGCCGCTTGTTACTGTCGTATTGCTCGCAGTTGATACATGTTCCACCACATCCGCAAGCTGTGCAATGGTACCGATGGAATAGTCGTTCCCGATCTCACCGGCCTCCGTGCAGCTCCCCGTCACGGTCCCTGTCGTCTCTCCGGCAGCGATGACCAGATCCTCATCCGTCGAGAAATATATATCTCCGTTATTTGTTATCAGAGTCCCCGCCGGAACCGTCACATCAAAGGTCTGCTCTTCTGAAAGCGTAAAAAGAAACTCCGCTGTAGCCGCCACCGCTTCCAGCCTCGTAACGTTCATTCTTGCCCCCAATGCGTCCAGTGCCTCATCCGAGGCATACTCTAAAAACTTGTCATTGCAGGCCGCGTTGCACTGGTTCGCTATGGCCACGCAGATCTGTACCATGGCCTCCGCAAATACCCTACGTTCGTCCCCCGGATACAGGGGCTCGCCGTTCATCACCTCCATCGCCTGGAGGATCCCCGCGTATATCGTCTCAGAATCAATATCTAAAAGTTTTAAAGCCATATCCTCACTCTCCCACTACGATTGATGTACCAATACGGAACTTACCCTTGATAACGTCCTCTATCAGTAAGGCCGTATCCTGAGCATCAGCCCGCGGCTCATAGTATTTAAGCGTCCAGCTCACATCCTCTGCCACAAGCCCAAACGCCCCCGTCATTGGCGCGTCAGTAATATCTCCGTCGATCCCTCTTAGACGGTCGTAAGGGCATTCCCCCCGAACCATCATGATAAGGTTAGCCGCGCATCTCTGCGGCTCCCCGTTCCCGTAAGCGATCATGCCATCACTCCTTTATATACTGTTGATCTGCTCATTCAGAGCCTGCTTTGCTTCCTTAAAAGCCTTCTTCGCGTCTTCCTTCGCCCTCTTCTTATCCTGCTTCTTCTGCTTCTTCAAGGCCTTCATGTTCGGGTCCGGGATCACGTTTATGGCACTCCAATATTGTTGGGGCACTACCTCCTGATTTATAGACCGTCTGTAATATGTTTTGCTCATATTGATGGTCTTATCCTGAGTCTTGACATACTCATCCCCTATAAGCTCAAACCACTTGCTCTTCTTGGGGTTTGTACCCTCCTCGTAGGTTGACGGGTCTATAAGCTCATAATTAAACCCGTCCTTGACCCACGCCTGCAAAAGCAGCTTCGTTCCGTCGCTGGGCTGTGTCATGGTAGCCGCAATGACTGCCTCATCCGTGGTCTGTGTCAGCGTAAACTTGACTGTAGCCTCTAGGAGTCTTCCCAGCTCATCAAGCTGAGTCTGCCCCACCTGAACCTTGGTAAGCTGCATCTCAAACAGCCCCCATACCCTCGGCCATGCCGTAAGCTTCCCGTATGTATCCCAGTATTCGCGGCCTAAAACAAGCGGTGCGGCATACCCTATCATCTCCCTGATCTCCTCGATCTTTCCAAGGATATCCAGAGTTCCCAGCGCCGTTTTGTAGGTGGTGGAAAAAGTGATCGACTGTTGCTTGAATACCGCCTTGATGTATTGCTTCTTCGCGCCGACAACCTTCTTCGTCCCGTCCTTTTTCTTCTTGGTTATGGGATTGTCGAAGATATCGTATTTTATCTCTTTGTATGCCTTTGTCCTGACCTCTGCCCTTTCCAGCTCATAAGTAAAAGCAAGGTCTTCAAGCCGCTCTATCCTTCCCGGTGTAATAGACCCGTCCTCGTTTAATTCTCTCTGTCTCACCGACCACGATAAATCGTGCCAGTATGCCATGGGCTGTATTTCCATCGCCATACTTTACTCCTTTGCCAATCTGAACCACAGCTTTGACTTTCTCCGATAAAGATCATGTCGCACGTGCGTGATAATAACAGGCTTATCCGTCCAGTAGTCGCTGTCTATCGTTACCTTGCTCCCCGGTGCAAACTCTGTGATAAGCTTATCCGCATACGCCTCCCCGCCCTTGCGGTCAAGGTTAGCATATGTAAGGCTGTTTTTCGCAAACCGGTTGGCCTCCGATATGGACTCGAATTTCCTGTTCGTTTTGAGTGTCAGTACCTCTCCGCTCTCATCTCCTGCTTTTCCGGTAATGTCTCCGTCCGTGATACTGCATCCGCTCAGGTACGGCAGGTCCGTGACTCTTATCTCAGAAGCTCTGAGAGTATAGGTGGATGTCTCCATTTTTTCGAGGTAATCATGCGCTATCACCCTGAGGATCCCGTCGTTCGCCATGAAGCCGCATCCCTCATAAATGCAGTACTCTTCAAGAAAAGCGAGGTCATTACCCTCCTGTTTAACCTTGTTGTACTTCTGATCCTCCACGTCGTAATATTCCGCCTCAAGTCCCAGCCCCTTGGCCTTCTCATCGATGAGCTGCTTAAGCCTGATATCCTTCCACTCCTGCTCGTGGCCGCTCTTTATGTTGGTGATGGCCGCGCACCTGATCGTCATTACACCGTTCCTCGGAGTGAGTGCAACGATATACATGTTGCCGCTCTTAGCATACTCTTCCGTAATGCTTATCTTGTCCCCGTGCTTTGGGGCCCATTGCCCCCATACGGCCTGGGAATCGTCAAAGGATATCGTCAGGGTATCCACGTGCCCGGATAAATACTGATCCA
>JAEEGO010000016.1 GCA_016280355.1 Lachnospiraceae bacterium
AGACCTGTACATCCTTGTTGTTGGAAATCGCACAGCAAATATGTTCTTCTTCGATATTTTCTTTTGTAACTTGAATATATTCCATGACCGCGCTCCTTTCGAAAAGACGCCAAGGAGCAATTAAACTCCTTGGCATAGATAGTTACTATTCCACAGGGAAACAAGCTTCCGTCACGTATTCATCGGGATTCTGCGTCTGCGCAGGACTTACATGATAGATATTGAACATATTCATGTATACTCATATTTGACATCTCGACCAGATTCCCTACCTAAGAGGACGCACGTCTCCGTATTTGATGTGCGCGGGAACATATCGACTACAGACATGCGCTGCAGCCTGTATCCCGCCTCATAGATCTCATGTATGTCACGTGCAAGGGATGTCATCTTGCAGGAAATGTATATGATGTACTGCACTCCGTATCCGAGTATCCTCTTCAGCGCCTTCGGCTGCACTCCCTCTCTGGGCGGATCCAGTATGATAAGATCCGGTAGTTCCTTCACTTCATCAAGCGTTTTGAACACATCTCCGCACAGGAACTGTGCATTATCTATCCCGTTGAGCGCGGCGTTCTTAACTGCCGCTTCCACTGCCTCCGGCACTACCTCTATCCCGTAGACACGCGATGCACTGTCAGCCACAAGCTGCGCTATCGTACCCGTGCCCGAGTAAAGATCGTATACCACACCTGATCTCTCCCCTACCGCACTTCTTACGTACTCCCTTGCTCTCTCGTAAAGGATCTCTGCGCCGTGAGTGTTGGTCTGGAAGAAAGAGAAAACAGATATCCCGAATCTGAGTCCGAGCACCTCGTCATAGATATAGTCCCGTCCGTAGAGCACCGTAGTACTCTCATTTTTCACCGCATCACCTGCGGCATCGTTTATCGTATGCAGTATCCCGCATATCTTCCCGTCAAGTTCGAGACCTCGCAACACATCGCACAGGGCCCCTGCCTCTATGTCTCTTTCTGATGTCGTCACCACATCCACCAGTATCTCTCCCGTATTCGCCGCCTTTCGCACCAGCAGGTTGCGAAGGAAGCCGGTATTTGAGTATCTGTGGTAGAAGCACATATCGTGCGTAGCAGCAAACTCCTTCACCGCAGTACGGATCCTTCTGATGTCCTCGTCCACTATCCTGCACTCGGGTGTATCTATCACATCCATGAAATGCCCGGATACGTGCATCCCGAGAGTCATCGGCCCGTCCTTTACCTCATTGCCGAAGGAAAACTCCATCTTGTTTCGGTATCCTTCACTTTCGGGCGATCCCGTGATCCCCTCATATATCCCGGAAAGATCAGATACTCCGTGCTGCTTTAAGGCCTTCCCTATCACATCCAGAGCCATCCGCTCCTTCAGTTTCAGCTCCTCCTCATACGGCAGTGTCTGGAAACTACAGCCTCCGCAGGAGCCTGCATGAGGGCATCCAGGTGCAGTCTCGTTATCCGCTCTTTGCAGTACCTCGACCAGCCGTCCCTCCTTAAGTCCCGGTTTGTTTTTGGACAAAACAAAAGAGACCTCCTGACCCGGCAGAGTGTTCTTTACGACCACATCCGTTCCTTCCGCATCAGCGATCCCTTTATTGGGGAAGGCAAGCTCCCTTACCCTCCCCACATATATTTCACCTTTTTTCATGAGGCTCAGTTTTCTTTTACTACCTCGTCCTCATCTTCGAAGAGATCATCTTCGTCGTCAAAGTCATCATCGCCTTCATCAAAATCATCCAGGTAATCGGGAGTGAAATACTTGTAAACGGCAAATGCTATGCATGCCACCGCTACTACCGCACCGATTATCGCAAGGATAGTGACAATAGGACTCTTCTTGCTCATTTCCTCTTCCTCCTCATCCTTTTTAAGGATCTCATTCAGCTTTGCTGCTGCCAGGATGTCCTTTATATCATTGTTGTCGCGGAAATCCCTCACCTGACTGCGAAGCTCTTCTTTCTTTGCGCCCAAGGTATTCAGCAGATTCACACCGCTGCTTTTGGCATTTGTAATAAACCCGTCAACGCTCATGATATACCTCCAACACCAATAAAAAATATGCATAAATATTATCATAGTTTCTTCAGCTTCGCAAATCCGGCGAACATCTTCTTCACGCCGTGGTCGTCGAAATCAACGGTCACTTCATAGTCTCTGCCGCCCTCTTTGATGTCAAGCACTGTACCCTCACCGAACTTGAAATGTCTTATCCTGTCACCCTTCACATACTCAGGCTTAGCAGGCGCCATATCCTTCCCGAGCTGTATCTTCGCTCTCCCTGCAGGCTTTTTCCATGAGCCGCCGCTGGACGATCCGCCGCTGGACGACCCACTGCCATGTGAGCCGCTGCCATATGATCCGCCTCTGTATGAGCCGCTGCCATCAGAACCCGCCGACCTGTATTTGTCCGTCCCGGCGTACGACTTTCTTCCCGGATACACCGAGCTTCCGTCCGAGAAAGTCACAGGCCTTTCCGTCTTCTCCGGCGATATGTTCATATCGAGCAGTCCGAACGGCATCTCCTTTACAAAGCGCGATGCCACGGCATAGCGTGTCTCACCGTTCACCATTCGGCTCCTTGCGCAGGTAAGGGTCAGGTTTTCCATCGCCCTTGTTATGCCTACATAGCAAAGACGCCTCTCCTCTTCTATATCCTTCTCATCTCCGGTGCCTATGGACATGAAGCTCGGGAAGAGTCCCTCTTCCATACCCGTCATATACACATTCGGAAACTCCAGTCCCTTCGCATTATGCATCGTCATAATAAGGACCTTGTCGTCACTCGAAGGATCGGTATCCACATCCACGGTGGTACCCTCCACTCCGTTCATCCTCATGAAGTCTATAAGAGACGGCCCGACTGAAGCGGCGTCTATACCGGCCTCTCCCATCCTCTCCGCATACTCACTCTCATATTCCGTAAGGGAATCCCTGAGCTTTGCGATATACTCCTGCTGCTCCAGATACTTCTCCGTAGTATCCGCCTCATCCGCAAGATACCCCATGTAATCAGTACCCTTGACGACCTCATCCAGCATATCCGCAAGCCTCATGTCCCGGGTCCTCTCGCGCAGATTAAGTATCATCTCATGGAAGTCCTTCATACCTGCTGCAGCCTTCCCGGATATCCCTGCATTCTCAGGTCTTCCGCAGGCTTCAAGCAGCGATATCCCGTTAGCCTCCGCAAAGGTGCGTATCTTATCAAGGCTTGTAGCCCCCACGCCGCGCTTAGGGATATTTATCACACGCGCGCATCTTACATCATTCGATCCCAGATCCACTGTCAGCAGGAAAGATGTCACATCCTTTATCACCTTAGTATCCCAGAATCTGAGTCCCTTCACGAGATCATAATCGATGCCTCTCACACGGAAAGCATCCTCAAACTCCTTCGACTGCACATTGGTTCGCATCAGTATGGCATAGTCGCTGTAATGCGCCTTGCCCGCATTTACTCTGTCTCTTATCTCATCGGCTATATAGGCAGCCTCTCCCGCTGCCGAGTCCAGCTGTCTGAACCGTATCTTCGATCCCTCATCCGACTCCGTCCACAGCTCCTTGCTCTTCCTGCCCTTGTTATTTGCTATTACCTGATTGGCGACCTCCAGGATATTTGCAGTGGAGCGGTAGTTCTGCTCGAGCCTCACTACATGCGCATCCTTATATACCTTTTCAAAGTCCAGGATATTGCGTATATTCGCTCCCCTGAAAGCATAGATGGACTGATCGTCATCACCCACCACACACAGGTTCCTGTATTTCTTTGCAAGCAGGGAGATAAGAACGAACTGTGCTGAGTTTGTATCCTGATACTCATCCACCATGATATAGCGGTATCTGTCCTGATAAGCCTCAAGCACCTCAGGATAGGTCTTAAAGAGCTCCACCGTATTCATGATAAGATCATCGAAGTCCATCTGATCATTAGCTCTGAGCGTCTTCTGGTACTCCCTGTAGGCATCTACATACGCCTTCATATAGAAGTCACCCTCATTATCCGCAGCAAAGTCCTCAGGAGTCTGCAACTCATCTTTCGCTCCGGATATGACGTTGAGCAATGCCTTCTCCTTATACATCTTGGTGTCTATCTGCAGACGTTTGCATACATCCTTCATCACGGCACGCTGGTCTGTCTGGTCCGCTATCTCAAAGTTCTTCCCGTATCCCAGCCTCTCTGCCTGTGTGAACATGATGCGAAGACACAGCGAATGAAACGTCGACACCATGATGTCCTTCGCATCGTCACCGCACATTGCGGCCACGCGCTCCTTCATCTCGTTCGCTGCCTTATTCGTAAAAGTAAGAGCCAGGATGCTCCACGGCTTCACTCCCAGCTCATCTATAAGATATGCTATCCTGTATGTTATCGCTCTCGTCTTGCCCGATCCGGCTCCGGCCAGTATCAGTACCGGTCCTTCCGCCGTCTTCACAGCCTCCAGTTGCTTCGGGTTGAGCTCACCCTCATAGTCCGTCATTATTTCCTCCGTTCGGGTTTGCGGGACGCTTCAGTGCCTGCTTCAGAAATGTGATACAGTCAGGCTGATCTCGTTATTGATCAGTGAATAGCTCGAGAAGAAATCATCATCCAGATCTATCAGCAGTATCCCCATCTGATACCTGCCGTAATGCAGGCTCATCGTAAAGAATACATGATTCATACCGCCCTCGAGATATCTGTAATCCATGATATCGGATATATCCGTAGCCTGATGTGCTTCATCCACCTCATGCGCTCCGGTCCTGTCACGGTAAGCCTTCAGATATACCTTTTCCGGCAGCCTGAACATTTCATCTGTCTGCTCTATAGGCTCCTCATACATGAAGATACTCGCGTTCATCACGCCTATCAGAGGCATTGCTTCCATCAGCTCACGGTATCTGTGCTCTGATGTCGGATCTATCGAAAGAAGCTTGTTTGAAAATCTCGTCACACTCTCATGCTGTGAAGATACGATCTTTCTGATATCTCCCGACCTCTTTTCCAGATTGTCCGCCACTCTCCTCTTGATGGAAGATATGATCCCCACAAGCTCCATCCTCGCGGCATCCGACTTGTGCCTCTCGCAGAATATCCTGTAGATGTTGTCCAATATCCTGAACAGTCTGTCACTGTCTATATATTCCGTGCCGCCCCTGTCAAAGATGGTAAGAGAATACTCCAGCTGTCTTGCAGATCCTCTTCTTACCACATCTCCCAGGTATGTGTTCATCAGCCTGAAGAAGAAATCCTCGATCAGCTTCTTCTGACATTCAGCCTGATAGTCGTGCACATCACCCGTGAAGACAAAATCCACTATAGCCGAGGTAAGGCTCGGTATGTCAAATTCACTTGTGGCACTGATATTCCTGCGGTCTTCAAACGCCGCTATAGTCCTGTTCGGATCGAATCCTGCAGAAGCTCTCTTGATGAAGGTGCATTCCATGACCTTGCCGTCACTCTGCTCACCTTCTCCCATCCTGCCTGCAAGAGTACAGGTCTCATATCCGAGCTTGATCACCGATGCCCTCACCGATGCAAGCGGCGGAGACATATATGCGCTGTCTCCGATATCGTCAAAGCCGGTCACGAATATGTCCTTGCCTATCTCGATATCCATGTCTCTCAGCACTCTGTATACTGCCTGAGCCTGA
>JAEEGO010000148.1 GCA_016280355.1 Lachnospiraceae bacterium
CAGAAATGCACCTGCCAGAGCGCCCCATGATATACCCATGAGCTGAGCTATGAATGTAGGCGGATCAAGTGCCATTACCACCGATATTGCAATAAAGACAATGAGAAGTACTCTCATCGTAAACACCTGCTTCTTCTCATCCATATCCTTTACGATGTTCCCCTTGATCAGATCTATGGTAAGTGTCGAGCTGGATGTCAGCACAAGTGATGCCAGAGTCGACATCGAAGCTGAGAGCACGAGCATGATCACTATGCCTATCAGTATGTCGGGCAGAGTCGAAAGCATGGACGGTATGATAGCATCGTAAGCCACAGATCCGTCAGCCTTGTATATCTCAGCCGTATCGTAGAGCCTTGCGAAACCTCCGAGGAAATAACATCCTCCTGCAATGACCACTGCAAAGATCGTTGATATCACGGTACCTGTCTGTACCGCTTTCTCATCTCTTATCGCATAGAACTTCTGCACCATCTGCGGCAGTCCCCATGTACCCAGTGAAGTAAGTATCACGACACCGAGCAGGTTCAGCGGATCAGTGCCGAAGAACGCTGTGAATGCACCCGGCTGTCCCATGGTCACAGGTACATCCGAAGGTATCTCGGCGAGCTTCATCACTGCTGCATTGAAGCCGCCGTTGCCATTAAGAATGGCAAGTACCACCGCGCTTATTCCGAATAACATGATGATACCCTGTATAAAGTCATTTATGGCTGTAGCCATATATCCGCCCATTATCACATATACACAGGTCAAGGCAGCCATGACTATGACACAGACCGTATACGGTATGTTGAAAGCCATTCCGAAAAGCCTCGACAGGCCGTTATATACAGATGATGTATACGGGATCAGGAATACGAAGGATATGATTGCCGCTACTATCCTCAGCGGCTGTGAATGGTATCTTTTACCGAAGTAATCCGGCATGGTTTTCGCATCCAGAAACTTCGTCATGATCCTGGTACGTCTTCCGAGTACCACCCATGCAAGCAGTGATCCGAGGAAAGCATTGCCGAGTCCTATCCATGTAGAAGACAAGCCATACTTATATCCGAACTGTCCCGCATATCCAACGAACACCACCGCAGAGAAATACGAGGTGCCGTATGCAAAAGCGGTAAGCCATGGTCCGACCTTTCTGCCTCCGAGCACGAATTCATTCACGTTTGTGGAATGTCTTCTGGAGTAGAGTCCGACTGCGATCATGATCGCAAAGAAAACGATGAGCAACAAAACCTTGATGAACATTGTGAAACTCCTTTATAAAAAATTAAAGCAAAGCAGCCGGCTTTGCTTTCTACTTACAACTTCCCGCCTTTCCTCATCATGAGTGACAACTCTCATGAAAGGTCAATATACTACCTGATTACGTCCCTGTTCCTTACCGATATAGAGCTTCTCGTCGGCCTTCTTTATTGCTTCATCCGTGCCGAACCTCGCACTGTATTCTTCCACTCCGAATGTCATGGTCAGATGAAAATCATGTGTGAAGAAGTTGAAATCATAACTCTCTATTTTCTTCCTGAGATCTTCCATCATGGGATAGGTATCATCACCGTTAAATCCCGAGAATACAAACAGGAACTCCTCTCCGCCCCATCTGGATACATAGCCCTTATCCTTCATGAAATCCTGGAAGATCTTTGCGATAGTCTTCAGTACGTAATCTCCGCAGTCATGTCCTCTCGTATCGTTGACCTTCTTGAAGAAATCGATGTCTCCCATGACTATGGTGATGGCAAGCGAATCTTCCTTGGACATCTGCTCGAACCTCTCCCCGATCTCCCTTCTGTTCATGAGTCCGGTCAGAGGATCCACTCCTGCGATCTGCTTGAGTTTCTCATTATAAAGGATGAGCTTTCTTTCATCGGCAACATTTTCTTTGCAAAGGAAATATGCCACTACACACAGGCAGAAACAGAACACCACGGTATTCAGTATCAGCAGTACCCTGTAGTCAAATCCAAGTGTATCTATCTGAGCCGCACCGGGCTTTGATATCATCGAATGGATACATATCAGAGCAGTAATGACTGCACTGAAAAGCATACGTATAGTCACTGATTTGCTGGAGTCATACCAGAACAGCATCAGTGCGATAAACAGAAAGCTGTAGCAGGAATTCCTGTATCCGAATACCGGAGCTGTCAAAAGGCTGACTATGAAAACGTCAGCCACAAACATTACCATCACAAAGTCCGTATTAACAAAGAAAAATGAGATGATCACGACACCGGCAAGAACGGCGGCACCTGCAAGGAAAATCAAATTGCCGGGATAGATCTTCCTGATGCTGACATAAGCGCACATCACGAACATCAGCACAGACACTATACATGAGACAACTCTTAAGACAATCATAAGGCCGTTGCTCTTGTCTTCGGCACTGTGATCGCTCATGATGAAATCGATTGTCTCTTTAAAGAATCCCATGATTAAAGATTATACTACATATCTCCATCTAAAATATGATGTATCTCAAATAAAACAATATTTGACCCATACATCCTCTATTATTATAATCTAACAGAAAAAAATATAAAGACTTTTTTTATCTATGGAGGAAAAAATGAACTGGAAGATTTCTGAAGTAAAACAGCGCGGCAAGGCTACTTTCAAAGCCGGATACTGGAAGTGCGTACTTGTAGCATTTATAATGACACTTGTTACTGGAGGACTCGGCAGCTGCTCCAGCAATATGTCCAGCTTCAATATGAACAAATCGTCTGCAAGCGACTCTGTGGTTGACGATGATATGGATCTGGAAGACATCCTTTCCGGCAATATAGAAGCCGATGACATGGATGAGCTGAATGACACCGTGGACCAGCTTGCAAACGAGCTTGTATCAAGTCCCTATCTCGGAGCCATCGTCGGTGTGGTCATTGGTATATTCGTCATAGCACTTATAGTAAGCTGTGCTATCTCGTTTTTCCTTATCATGCCCCTTACCGTCGGAGCCCTGAAGTTCTTCAAGGATGCTTCAGAGCATCGCGAATATGACATCGGCCGTATCGGATACTCCTTCAGCGGACATTATATGAACATCGTTAAGATATGCTTCCTCATGTCGCTGAAGACCTTCCTGTGGTCTCTGCTCTTATTCATACCGGGCATAATAAAGTCCTATGAATACCGCATGATACCTTTCATCCTTACGGACGATCCCACAATATCATCCGCAGATGCGTTCAAGCGCACAAAAGAAATGATGAACGGAAACAAATGGCATTCATTCCTGCTGGATCTTTCCTTCTTTGGATGGATCCTCCTCGCCTGCATCACTCTCGGCATAGTCGGTGTACTCTATACATTCCCTTATATCTACTGCACCGAGGCTGAGCTTTACCTCACTTTGAGAGGCCTTGTATACGGACAGGGAGTACAGGGACAGTTCAATGATCCCACACCCGCAGCAGGTCCTTCAGCCTATGATGCAGCACCTGAGGTGCATGAGATTGGATCCGATACAGGCAGCTTTGCATCTTCATATACGGGAAATACGACTTCGGATACGCCTGCATTCGGAGACGAGAGAAACCGGACCGACGGCAGCGACAAGCCGTTCAATACACCCTACTGATGATCAGTAGTTTATCCTGAGTCCTTTGGGATAATGATTTTTGAACATATTGTTTGATCTTTTGACCCAGCCGAGGGAGATACCGGATACCGAAACAAGGTACCAGCCGTCTTCTCCCGAAGCCGGGTCATTGTTTTCATAGCATGAGTTTTTTATAGATGAGCCTCTCAGAGTCTGTCCGTTCAGAAAATCCCTTATTTCAGGATCTCCTTCAGAAAACCTCATGCAATGCCTTGCATCCTGCGGCCCTACATGTAGTGCAAGCGCATGAGCGGGTATGAACCTGTCTTTTCGTATCTCGCCAAGCTCGAGGCCCGCTCTGATAACCTTGAGCCCTGTTATTATTGGGAGACCGCCCTTCGGCATCAGATAAAGTCTGTTTTTGAAATAAAACAGTCGTTCTTCATCCAGCAGTTCTTCTCTGAAAGCCCCGTCGTTAAAGCTTTCCTGAACAAAAGTCCTGTATGGTAATATCATCTGTTTTTCTTTATTGCCCAGTCCCTTTGTCCGGCTTCCGCTGTATCCGAAGCTGCTGCCCTCTCCTTCCGAGGACGTTCCGCCGTCTCTTTCGAATACTGCCATGAAATGTCCTTCACCATATCCGTCCTGGGGCCATATCTTGTATGCGTTTTCTATATCGCATGTTCTTATTCCTGCAAAAGCCCCCATAATACTGGAATGTAAACCAGTATTTTTTGCAAGAAAACTTGCAGCTTGTATCTCGTCTTCTTCTTTGGAAAACGTGCAGGTCGAGTAGACCAGACGTCCTCCCGGCTTCAGCATGACGGCTGCCGCATCAAGGATATCCGCCTGTCTTTTGGCACACATCCTGACATTCTCCAAAGACCATTCCGCTATTGCAGTTTCATCCTTACGGAACATCCCTTCGCCCGAGCAGGGTGCATCCACAAGTATGCGATCAAAGGTCGCGGGAAACCTCCGGGCAAGCTCATCCGGTGCATGGTTTGTGACTATCGCATTGGCTATCCCCATGCGTTCTATGTTCTGTGAGAGTATCCTTGCTCTGTCCGGTACGATCTCATTTGTGATGAGTATGCCTTCTCCTTTAAGACATGCAGCTATCTGGGTACTCTTCCCTCCCGGTGCCGCACACAGATCCAAAACACACATGCCCGGCTTCACATCCAGCAGGTTCACCGGAGCCATCGCTGAAGGTTCCTGTATGTAATACGCCCCTGCGCTGTGCAGCGGAGATTTGCCTCTCTCATCTTCACTGTCGAAATAATAGCCGTGCTTCTCCCAGGGCACACGCTCCAGCCCTTCGGTGATCCTCTCTTCGATCTCTTCATCCGCCTTCAGCGGATTGATCCTCAGGGCTTTCTTCGGCGCACATGAATAAGATCCGAGAAACGAGTCAGCCTCGTCTCCCAGATCTTCTATCATCCTGTTTACAAATTCCTGTGGAAGCTCCAATTCAGATCTGACCGATGGCCAAAAGTACCACGCCGCATATGAGTACCGACATGCCTACCAGCTTCCTGTGGGTGATATTCTCATGCAGCAGCCATCTCGATATGAACATGGTCCATACATATGTGAGCGATCCGAGCGGCAGTACGACCGCATAGGGCAAAAGCTGCAGCAGTACTATACCAAGACACGAGGAGACCACATACAGTATGCCTCCCAGATAAAAGAACGGTGACTTGATGATATCCAGCTTGCTGTCTCCTCCCGATGCCTTCTTTAAGAAGAAGCTCGCGAAGGATGCTACTGACGTCTCGATCAGAAGGATCACTGCTATGAGCAGGATTTTTTGTGCTGTCATTTGCTCGACCCTCCTATCAGTATCACTCCGACTATGATCACGGCTATACCCACTAAAGTGATGGGCGTGATCGGCTCGGTAAGAAAGATCGCCGATATGA
>JAEEGO010000017.1 GCA_016280355.1 Lachnospiraceae bacterium
ATTTCGATGAAGCTATCGTCAGATACATGAGAAAGAAGCACAACCTTCTTATAGGAGAGCCGACAGCCGAGGACCTGAAGATAAACATAGGAGCAGTCTTCAAACAGCCTGAAGTGGACTACATGGATGTGCGGGGAAGGAATCTGCTGACCGGTCTGCCTGTAACTGTCAAGGTATCTTCGGAGGAGACAGAGGAAGCCCTGAGAGAGGCGACTTCACAGATAATAGAAGCTATACACAGCGTTTTGGAGCGCACACCGCCGGAGCTTGCGGCAGATATAGCATCCAGAGGAATAGTGCTCACCGGAGGCGGAGCGATGCTCCGGGGTCTGGAAGAGCTGATAACGGAGAAGACGGGCATAAACACCATGACGGCGGAGGATCCGATGACTGCAGTCGCGGTGGGAACCGGAAAATACGTAGACTTCATAGCGGGATATCAGGAAGAGGATAATTAAGTATGGTAAAGGGTCTTTATACCGCACACAGCGCAATGATCAACGAACAGCACAGGATGGATACCATGACCAACAACCTGGCCAACGTATCCACTACCGGCTTCAAGAAAGAGGGGGCCACATCCCAGTCTTTTGCAGATGCGCTTGCGGTAAAGCTCAAGGATTCCTCAGAGTGGTATCTTTCGAGAAGGCTCGGCAATATGCAGCCCGGAGTGAAAATAGGAGAGAACTATACCGACTGGTCTGAAGGAGGCTTCAGGGGCACGGAGAACACCTTTGATCTTGCCCTCTCGGATTCCGGCTTCTTCCGCATAGAATTCCAGGACAAGAACGGTAACGTAAGCGAGAAATATACAAGGGACGGATCCTTTACCCTGACGAAAGAAGGGGTGCTTGTGACAAAAGACGGAGACTTTGTCCTCGATACGAACGGCAATCATATCCAGATAGATCCCATGCAGGATACTACCATAGACAGACAGGGAAATATCACACAGGGAGACAATAATCAGATCATAGCCACGATCGGTGTGGTTGATTTCCAGAGGAACGAAGAAGGCACGGATTACTACTATCTGGAAAAATACGGGGAAAACATGTGGCAGACAGTAGACGGCGCCACTGAGATCCCTTCGAATGCACAGATCTATTCCGGCTATCTGGAGCAGTCCAATGTGGAGACTGTCCAGGAGATGGTAAATATGATAGCCATTAACAGACAGTATGAGATAAACCAGAAGGTGATCCAGACAATGGATACCAGCCTGGAAACAGCTGTCAATCAGCTTGGTAAGCTCAGATAACGTGACGGACGTTTAGACAGAAGGACGGAAAAGGAGAGGTAAGAATATGGTTAGATCACTTTGGACCGCTGCAACAGGAATGATAGCCCAGCAGAATAATGTGGATACCATTGCCAATAATCTGGCCAATGTCAACACAACCGGATATAAAACGGAGACCAATGAATTCAAGAGTCTTCTTTATCAGACGCTGCAGACAAAGACAACTACCGCACACGCAGTGGAGAATAAACCCGTAGGTGCACAGGTAGGACTGGGTGTAAGAAATGCAGCGATAACCTCTCAGTTTTCCAATGGAGCATTGCTTGAGTCAGAGAGTACGACCAGCTTTGCCATTCAGGGAAAAGGTTTCTTTGCGGTAAAAGGAAACGACGGACAGACTTATTACACAAGAAACGGTGACTTTAATTTCATGATGAACGCTCAGGGCGGCCTCACTCTCGCAACTTCCGACGGTCTCCCTGTACTTAATACGAACGGACAGCCTATAACGCTGGGCCCCAATTATATCGCCAACAGAGTGGAAGTGGATGCAACAGGACAGCTGATGTATCCTGATGCCAAGAACAATCCCCAGCCCATAGCCGGTATGCAGATAGGAATGACCCAGTTCCAGAACCCCAAGGGACTGACCAAGGAGGGAGATTCCCTTTATGCGGTATCTGCTGCATCAGGACAGCCCATGAATGAGGCAACGAACAACAATCTCGAAAAGTCCGTTATCAGGCAGGGCTATCTTGAGGGTTCCAATGTACAGGTTGCCGACGAGATGGTAAACCTGATCGTGGCCCAGAGAGCATATGAGCTCAATTCAAAGGCGATCACGACCACCGATGACATGATGCAGACTGCAAATCAGCTGAAGAGATGATGACCCGGAGGGGATCTGAATGGATATAGACAGCAGTTATCTGACAACCCTATCAAATCAGGCAGTATCAGAAGCCAACACTTCGAAGCTGAAGAGTACCCTGAACAATATATCCGAAGCCGGAAACAAAGCAAAAGGCAAGGGGAGCGGCGTAAATTCTGCAGAAGAAGAGAAGCTGCTCGATGCCTGCAAACAGTTTGAGAGCTATTTTGTAGAGCAGATGTTTAAGGAAATGATGAAGACTGTACCGAAAGATGCTCTCGATACCGGCTCAAACAGTATGCTTGTGGATTATTACAAAGATAATCTTGTAAAGGAATATGCTTCACAGGCAACAGAAAAAGAAAGTCTTGGCCTTGCGCAGATGCTCTATGAACAGATGAAGCGAAACATAGGGATCACACCTGAAGAAGCAGATGCAAGGGCAGCGGCTGCTACGGGAGCCGTGAAGGAAGACGATGCTTCTTAAGGGCATCATAGATCACGTCGTATTTCGAAATCCGGAGAATTCATACACAGTTCTGATATTGAATACAGCTGACGGGGATGAGTTTACCTGCGTCGGCAGTCTGCCCGAACTAGATCCCGGTGAAGCAGTCACTCTTGAGGGTGACTATACCGATAACCCCAAATATGGCATCCAGTTTTCCATCACTTCATTCACTATAGATCCGATAAGCGATGAGGCTTCAATATACAGGTATCTGTCATCGGGAGCAGTAAAGGGGATCGGAGCAGGATTGGCAAAGAGGATAGTCGACAGATTCGGAGAGGATACCTTCAGGATAATGGAGGAAGAGCCGGAAAGACTGTCGGAGATCAAGGGGATCTCTCTGAGAAAAGCCATATCGATAGCCGAAGCTTTCGAATCCCGGGCAGGAAGCAGACAGGCCATGTCTTTCCTTGCGGGTTATTCCATATCACCCCATCTGGCCCAGAAGATATACGATAAATACAAAGATCGCACCTATGAGGTGATCCGTACAAATCCTTACCGGCTTGTAGAGGATATAGAAGGGATCGGATTCATTACAGCGGACAGGATAGCTGCCGAAGCTGGTATATCCAAGGACTCTGAATACCGCATACGATCTGCCCTGCTCTATCTTCTGGCTGAAACTGCGGCTGCCGGGAGTCTGTGTCTGCCGGAAGGCGAACTGATGGAAAGGGCCGTGCAGATGCTCGGTCTTGACAGGGACCTGATCTCAAATCAGGTGGATGCCCTGTCTATAGAGCGACGGCTTATAAGAGAACCCTACGAGGGGGAGACGTACTGCTATTCCGATACTGCCTATTATGCAGAATCGGAGACAGCCGCACTTCTTCATGACCTATGTGCAGATGAAGACGTCGATGAAGACACCGTATATGGCAGGATATCTTCCATAGAAAAGGAAACCGGCATATCTCTGGAGGACAGTCAGCGTGAAGCGGTAAAAAATGCCATTTGTAACATGGTATCGATCATAACCGGAGGACCCGGTACCGGAAAAACGACCATTATAAATCTTGTGATCAGTTATTTTGAAAGCAAGGGACTGGATGTCACTCTGGCAGCTCCGACAGGAAGAGCAGCGAAACGTATGGCAGAAGCGACGGAACACGAAGCAAAGACCATACATCGCCTGCTCGGTGCCGGGGGTGCAGTTGACAACAGGGTAACGGCAAGATTTGACCGAAATGCGGAAAATCCGCTTGAAACCGATGTGATCATACTGGATGAGATGTCCATGGTGGATATCTTTGTCTTCAGATCCCTGCTCAGGGCTGTGGTCCCCGGAACAAGACTTATCCTGGTGGGAGATGCTGATCAGCTGCCATCGGTAGGACCCGGAGCCGTACTGAAGGATATGATAAGGTCGGGATGCTTTAATGTGACCAGACTGACCAGGATCTACAGACAGGCAGCGGCTTCTGCGATCGTCAAAAACGCGCATCTGATAATAGAGGGAAAGGCAATTCCCCTGGATACAAAGGATGAGGATTTCTTTTTCCTGGAAAGACAGGATGCCGAACGTATCATACAGGGCATAATCTATCTTGCCGGAGACAAGCTGCCGAGACACCTTTCCTGTACACCGGTGGACATACAGGTGATGACACCGGTAAGAAAAGGACCGCTCGGAGTGGAAACACTGAATCTCAGGATGCAGGAAGCCATGAACCCTCAAGGCAGGATGAAGCGGGAGATAGGAACGGTGAACGGCATACTGCGTACCGGTGATAAGGTAATGCAGATAAAGAATAATTACGATATGCCCTGGACGATATCAAATGACAGGGGCGTGGTGACAGAAACGGGCGAGGGTGTATATAACGGCGATATCGGAAGAGTACTTTCTGTCTCCTCTGACAGTGCCTATGTACGATTTGATGACGGTCGGGAGGCTGAATATAAAGGAGAGACCCTGTCCGAACTGGAACTTGCTTATGCGATCACCATCCACAAATCACAGGGCAGTGAATACACGGCAGTGATCCTGCCCCTGCTTTCCGGACCGCACATGCTTATGAACAGAAATCTGTTGTATACGGCAGTAACAAGGGCAAAGAGCATGGTATGCATCCTGGGGCGGCGTAAAACAATAGAGGAAATGATAAATAATGAAAGGGAAGAAAACAGGCATACAGGACTTGAAAGAAGGATCAAAGAGATGGCTCAGATGGATAGCTGATATCCTTTTCCCGAGAAGGTGTCCATTCTGCGACGGAGTACTGATGTACGGGGGACCGCCGGTATGTGAAAGGTGCAGGAGCAGGATAAGCTATGTGGGAGAGAAGTATTGTATGAAATGCGGCAAACAACTGTCCGGAATAACAGAGGAATACTGCCCGGACTGTATACAGACGGATCATATTTTTGACCGGGGCCGTAGCCTGTATGTATATGATGACCTCACGAGAGCATCCATTGCAAGGTTCAAATACAAAGGAAGGCGTGAATATGCGGAGTACTATGGAGCGGATATTGTCAGGCATCTGAGTGGATTCATAAAGAGCTGCCGACCGGATGTGCTGATACCGATACCGATATCCGAAAGAAAGAGAAGAAACAGAGGCTATAACCAGGCCGAGCTGATCGCAGATCAGATTTCCAGATATACAGGGGTCCCTGTAAACACCACAGCAATAGAGAGAATAAAGGATACCTTACCCATGAAGGAACTGTCCAGGGTCCAGCGCATGAAAAACCTCAAGGGGGCTTTCAAAATGGCCTATGTTGATGTACAATGGAAAAACGCCCTTGTAATAGACGATATTTATACAACAGGCAGTACGGTGGATGCGGTAGCTGCAATACTGAAGAAAGCCGGCATAAATAAAGTATATTTTATGGCATTGTCATCCGGGGCACCGGTGTGACAGTAAGCAATATAATGAGGAGGTTGCCATGAACGTAAAGAATTGTCGCAAATGCGGAAAGATCTTCAACTACATAGGAGGACAGCCCATATGTCCTGCCTGCAGGGAAGAAGCAGAGAAGAAATTCGAGACAGTCAAGAACTATATCAGGGAGAATCCGAAAGAGCCCATCCCCAAGGTATGCGAGGAGTGTGGGGTTGATACAAATCAGATACAGCAGTGGATCAGGGAGGAGCGCCTGATATTGGCGGATGATTCGCCCATAGGTATACCCTGCGAGAACTGCGGGACCATAATCCACAGCGGAAGATATTGCGAAAAGTGCAAGGCTGAGCTTGCAAATGGTCTCAGCGCTTCGATAGCAAAGCCCGGAACACCGGCACCTGCCGAAAAGAAGCCTCAGAAGAACAATCCGGCAATGAGGTTCTTAAAATAATATGAGACGGGTCGACGGCGACAGGGTAATACTCATGACCAGAATGGCTTCCTTTGAAGAGAACGAAGGAAAAGAGGCCATCAGGATATGTAATTATTTCAGGAGTGACTATGTGACACTGAATGTGGTAAAGGCCATAGTTTCGGCGACGCTCTCTTTTGCCCTGATGCTGGGACTGTATGTGTATTACAACATAGACCGGCTCATGCAGGATATTTATACGATGGATCTTATTGAAACCGGACGGAAGCTGGTCACAACTTACGTGATCTTTGCCGGAGTGTTCGGTATTATAGCTTACGTAGTGTATTCCTTTAGATATGACGGGGCCAAGAAAAAACTGAATGATTATAATTATGCCCTGAGAGAATTATTGAATATGCAGGAAACCAGAAACGATGAATAGTATCTATGATGTTAGAGATTATATAGAAGAGTTTGTAAGCAGATATGAGACTCTTCTGAAAGGAGCTTTGAGGTTTTTTCTTGCGCTGATATCACTTTCGGTGGTAAACAGCCGGCTTGGATATATGGAAAGACTGGACTCCACCGGCATAGTGCTGGCGGTATCTCTGCTGTGCTCTCTTCTGCCATCCGGATTGATCATTTTCTTTTCGGCTGTTTTTGTCATTCTGCACTGCTATGCGCTATCGCTTGAGGCAGCAGTGGTTGTTACGGCGCTGTTTCTTCTCATGTTTCTTCTGTATTTCAGGTTTACGCCCAAGGACACAATGGCTGTACTGCTTACACCACTGTCATTTTTTGTGGGAATGCCCTATGTAATGCCTATAATATACGGTCTTATCGGATCGCCCCTGTCGGCCCTGTCGGTAGGATTCGGTGTAGCTTCTTATTTCACCGTAAATTACATATCCGAATCGGCTGATGAGATAAAGGCCATGACAGATGCTACTACCGTGGAGAAGTTCAGAGCTATTCTTGACGGGGTACTGAAGAACGACAGAATGACAGTATATATAATATCTTTTGCGTTTACCGTTGTTGTCGTGAACATCATCAAAAGGCTTTCCGTCAAACAGTCATGGAATATAGCAATACTTGCCGGTTTGGCTTCAAACATGATCCTGACGGTCATCATCGGAGCAAGGCTTGATGCAGATATAAATATAGCGGGACTGATACTTGGTTCTTTGATAGCACTGCTTGTCGCTGCGATCTTCAAACTGTTTGTTTTCAGCGTCGATTATGCGAAAACCGAAAGAGTACAGTTCGAAGATGATTCATATTTCTATTACGTAAAAGCGGTACCCAAGATAAAAACGCACAGGAAAAGGAAAGCGGGACAGTCAAAATCGGATGACGATCTAAGAGGATCCTTCAAAGAGGAATAAATGCAACAGTTCATTGAGCAGATAAAAAACTTTATCAGCTTTGATTCCATCCCAACCATGGGGATCACAGATTATCTGGAGATCCTCATTATTGCTTTTTTGGTATATGAGGTCATGCTGTGGCTGAGAGATACCAGGGCATGGTCCCTTATGAGAGGGATAGTTGTGATAGTTGTTTTTGTGCTGGTCGCATACCTGCTGCAGATGACTACCATACTGTGGATAGTGAGAAACGGCATAAGTGTCATACTCATGGCCCTGCTGATAAGCTTCCAGCCGGAGATCAGGCGCGCTTTAGACTCGCTTGGAAGGAAAAACTTCATTGCATCGCTTTTTGCGTTCAACAGCGCCAATGTCAACGAGAGATTTTCGGATAAGACGATAAACGAGATAGTAAAAGCCTGCTATGAGATGGGAAGAGCAAGGACCGGTGCGCTGATCGTAATGAAGCAGAATGATCCCCTGACGGAATACGTCAGGACCGGTATAGAAGTAGATGCGATAGTCACGAACCAGCTTCTGATCAACATATTTGAGCATAATACCCCATTGCATGACGGTGCCGTGATAATAGAAGGTGACAGGGTGGTATCTGCCACATGTTATCTGCCTTTATCCGATAATATGGAATTGTCAAAAGAGCTAGGAACAAGACACAGAGCGGGAGTAGGTATATCTGAAGCGACAGATTCCCTGACCGTTATTGTATCTGAAGAGACGGGACGTGTTTCCATCGCATATGGCGGCAGCCTGATACGAAATGTTGATCAGGACAAGCTCAGGGAGGAGCTGGTCAGGCTCCAGAATAAGATAATATCTGAAGACAGAAGAAGTATCATACGGGGAAGGAGCAAGGTATGAAAAAAAGAATATCGGGCTTCTTTGCCAAAATGACGAAAAATTTCTGGCTTAAGCTGTTGGCTCTGGTGTTGGCAGTTATGATCTGGCTGGTAGTTGTAAGCATAGACAACCCGGTCAAGGATCAGAACTTCACTCAGATACCGGTATCCGTGCTGAACGGGGAGGTTTTCGAGTCCGCGGGAGAAGCCTATGAACTTGCGGAGACATCGAAATACGTCACCGTAACGGTGAGAGCAGAGCGGATGGTGCTGTCCCAGCTTTCCAGAGACGACTTCACCGCAACTATAGACATGAACAATTATTCAAACGGAAGGGTGCCCATAAATGTCAAGGCCAATCGTCTGGCAGACAGGATAGTAAGCATCACCCCCCGTACGGCTTATGCCTCTGTACATGTGGAGGAGCTCGGTACGAAGCAGTTCTCGATAGATTATGAGATCACGGGAACGCCTGCAGACGGGTATTCTGTGGGAAGCGTCAATCTGGCCAATAATGTCGTGAGAGTACAGGGACCGGAATCTCTGGTGGATACTATAGACAGAGCTATCGTACGGGTTTCTGCACAGGGTATGACGAGAGATATGCGGACAGAAGCACCTATTATCTTCATAGACCGGAACGGTGAGGAAGTTGATACGACAAACCTTGAGCTGTCAAGAAGTACCATATCCGTATCCGTGGAGATCTGGGAAGACAAGGAAGTATCCGTGGCGTACAGCTATACAGGCACTCCGGCGGAAGGGTTTGCGGCAACAGGCAAGATCACATCCACAATAAATACGATCACGGTCGGAGGAGACCCTGAGGTACTGTCCACGCTGGCGTCAGTGAATATCCCGTCAAGCGAGATCGATATCACCGGGGCTACGGAGAACGTAATGAAGACGATAGACATTTCTGCGTATCTCCCTGCCGGAGTAAACATAGCAAATAAGCAGGATGAGACCGTGGCTTCCGTGACTGTGGAGATAGTTGCAATGAGCCTGCTCAACGTCGAAGTACCGGCTTCAAACATTACCATAGTCAACGAACCAGAAGGATACACTGTTCATATTGGCGGAGGAGCCACAAGCGTAGTGACAAGCGTCAGAGGACTGCCGGAGATACTTGCATCCGTGAACGGTACCATGCTTACAGGTCATATCGATATGGAAGATGTAAAGATAAAAAATAACATTGACGAATGGACTCCGGGACTCTATGATGCAGAGGTTACCTTTGCTTATCCCGAGGGAGTATACAGCAGCGGAGTGACCACGATGGTGAAGGTCTTCGTACAGTCGGGGACTGCAACCGATATAAGTGAACCCACTGAGAATGACAACTGAGCGTTTTTTTGACACAAACAGTATATGTTGATATATTATATATTGGTCGTTTTGAGTCGTTTGGTAGACCTCGGACGGCCATAAGGGAGATATTACAGAATGGTTTCAAAAAAAGTCACAATAAAAAACCCTACAGGTCTTCATTTGCGCCCCGCAGGAATCCTATGCAAGGAAGCAATGCAATACAAATCGCTGATAACTTTTAAATTCAGAGAGAATACGGCTAATGCGAAGAGCGTGCTATCGGTGCTCGGAGCTTGTGTTAAATGTGGAGATGAGATCGAAATATTCTGTGAGGGTGAGGATGAAGAGAAAGCACTGAATGCTCTCACAGGTGCGATAGAAGCGGGACTGGGCGAGTAAGCAATAATAAACAGTTGATATTAGATCTCTCTGATGGAAATCAGAGAGATTTGTTTTTGGGACAAAATGTCATCAGGGAGGATAGAGATGCTTAATTACAAAAGATATAAGAGGACTCCGGTCATAGATTATCCCGAAAGGAAATGGCCCGACAGGCAGATCGAGAAAGCTCCTGTGTGGGTTTCCGTTGATCTTCGTGACGGTAATCAGGCCCTGGTGGAGCCTATGGTCGTGGACGAGAAGATAGAAATGTTTGAGGAACTGGTAAAGATCGGGTTCAAGGAGATCGAGATAGGGTTTCCTGCATCAAGCCAGATAGAGTTTGATTTCCTCAGAGAGCTGGTCGACAGGAAGCTGATACCGGATGATGTGACGGTACAGGTACTCACGCAGTGCAGGGAAAACCTGATAGACAGAACATTCGAGGCCATAGCCGGTATCCCCAGAGCAATAGTCCATATATACAATTCCACATCAGTTCTTCAAAGAGACGTGGTTTTTGGTATGAGCAAGGAGGAGATCAAACAGCTCGCGGTAGACGGGACACGTATGGTTAAAGAAAGGGCGGCAGGATTCCCGGGTGAGATCATACTTGAATATTCTCCCGAGAGCTTTACGGGCACGGAGCCGGAATATGCATTGGAAGTATGTAATGCTGTGACAGAGGCATGGGGAGCCACACCTGACAATAAGGTCATAATAAATCTCCCTGCCACGGTCGAGATGACCACTCCGAATGTGTATGCAGATATAATAGAGTGGGAGAACAGCAATCTGGCAAGAAGGGATTCGGTCATCCTTTCCATCCACCCTCATAATGACAGGGGAACAGGAGTGGCAGCAACCGAATTGGCTATGCTTGCAGGAGCGGAGAGAGTCGAAGGTACGCTTTTCGGAAACGGTGAGAGAACAGGTAACGTGGATATACTGAACATAGCCTACAATATGTTCTCTCAGGGCATTAATCCCGAACTCAACATAGAGAATATTAACGAGATAATAGAGATGTATGAGAGATGCACCAAGATGAAGATAGATCCCAGACATCCCTATGCCGGAAAGCTGGTATTTACAGCTTTCTCCGGATCACATCAGGATGCTATATCCAAGGGCGTCAAGGCCATGATGGAGCGACATCCTCAGATTTGGGAAGTACCTTATCTGACGATCGATCCTGCAGATATCGGAAGAGAATATGAGCCGATAGTTCGTATCAATTCCCAATCAGGCAAGGGCGGAGTAGCTTTTGTCATGGATTCTTATTTCGGCTTCAAGCTGCCCAAAGGGATGCACAAGGAATTTGCAGATGTCATACAGAAGGTATCCGAAAAGCAGGGAGAAGTGGCACCGAAACAGATCATGGAGCATTTCAAGGCAACCTATCTGGATCAAAAAGAGCCGCTTCATTTTAAGAAGCTGCAGATGATAGACCTGTCTGAGGAAGAGGATACCGAGTTTGACACTCAGGTTACAGTACAGTATACGGATCATGGTATAGCAAAGGAATTCACAGCTACCGGAAACGGACCCATTGATGCGGTGAAGAGAGGATTGACGGAAGTGCTTGGAGTGAATATCAAGATCGTTGACTATGAAGAGCATGCTCTTACCGGAGGATCAAACGCACAGGCAGCGGCATATATCCATATGCTTTCCGTGGATGACAACCGTATCACATACGGTGTGGGAGTATCTTCAAATATAACAAGAGCTTCTGTAAGGGCGATCTTTTCAGCAGTGAACCGTCTCTTCGGAGCAAGGTTTGATGCGGAATTTGCCCGCAGCACTCAATAGAGGCGGGTCATTCTGAGGCAGATTTCTTTCCTGAGAACAGGATGAGACAGAGGATAACGAAGAAATATGTCGTAAAGTACACAGGGAAGTAGTACTTGAAATAAGATGCCGGAGCCAGTATAAACACTATGGCAAAATGAGCCAGAAGACAGAGAGAGAGCAGGACAAAAAATACGGATGTCCATGCTCTTTCTTTCGGCTTTACAAGAGAATAAACAAACATTCCGATAAGAAGTAACATGGGCAGATACAGATTGTAAGAAACGGTTTTGACAAGACTTACAGCCAGGGCAGGCAGACCGAAGCCCAATACCGGATCATATACGGTGGCGGCATAATCAAATGATCCCCATTTGGTACGTATGAGTACGTCCGGGTTGTGTTGCATCAGTTCCTTGGAGCCTTCAACAAATGCCATGTAATCCTCATCGTCCGCTCCTTCACGTCTGCCGTCATATCCCTGATAATACAGGATCAGTGCATCTTCATAATTGATATCTCCAAGGTAATCATTTATCCCGGCTATAGTCTCTACGTTCAGGTAGCGATCTATCTTTTCCAGAGAAGCAGCATTTGCCGGATCGTCTGTATCCAGGCCGTTTCTGTACATATTGGTAACAGTATAGGCATAGAAGGGAAGCATCCTGTTTGCTGCCTTATCTCCCATCCGTGAAGGGATGAAACCGTACTGCGGGACGGCGACAATATACTGTATCAGAAAAGACAGAAGGATCAGCTTTACTATGTTCGTGATCTGCTTTTCGTTTTTGCCGAAAAAAGACGGGTAGCATAAAAGCATCAGCAACGGGCCAAATACAGCCAGATAGATCCCCTCCGTACGCCACTGCGTAAGAACAGCCAGGAGAAAAAGCATCGGCAATGCAGTCTTCCATGAAAAAGGTACCTCTTCCAGGCGATCCATAAACAGTTTGAACATAAACAATACATAAAGGAAAATATAGATCGGTATCCGGTGGGCCGAAGTGGTATAGGCAAGTATGGGAGGAAGGAAGAAAGCGATATAAAGAAAGAGTGACTTTCTGGATCCGTGCATATATCTGTCAAGCCTTGCGAGCGTATATCCGGCAGAAAGGCACTGGATGAGGACCTTGATCACGATCGGTCCGAGCCAGGAAGGTATCAGCATGATCGAGATGATATAGTACCAGGTAGTTATATAGTAAAACCACGTATAGTCTGCGAGCTTTGATGCCTCGGCAAAGATCAGGGATTCATCATTTGTCAGAAACCCTTCCGGTATCTTGTAGACAAGGACCAGAATGATCGGGATGAAATAAATGAGCGCGTATTTCAAAACCTGTCGGGAAAAAGACTGCTTGTCTGCGAGAGCTGTAATAACAAACCGGACAAAGGCAAACACAGCAAGAAACATGATGATCTTGCAGGGGATGTAGTTGTGGGCAGCCTCAAGCGGAGAAATCTCGAAGACAGACCGCTCATAAAAAAGAGATACCACAGTCCACATCGCGGCGGC
>JAEEGO010000149.1 GCA_016280355.1 Lachnospiraceae bacterium
CCTTCGGCATCTGATCCATCTTGCCTACAAGCTCCTGCACCTTATTCTCGCCGAATACCCTTATCCCGGCATCATATGCCTGCATAAGGTCTTCTATGGGCTTCGTTTTGCTCACAGCTATCAGAGTCACCTCGCTCCGATCCCTGCCCGCTCTCTCACATGCCGCACAGATATTAGCTTCCACTTCTTTGAGATTTTCTTTTATCATTGGTTTTCCTTCTTTCCGTTCTTCAGATCGGTATCGGTCACGAAATCACTGTCATTGACCCCGTCTCCGTCCAGCACTATATAATCATATACCTGCAGATCATACATGGACTCTGATTCCACTATGGAGTATTCCTTATTTGAGTTGATCACGGAGATCTTGGTAAAGTCCGCATAACCCTTGTTCATATTGTAGACACCCGTCAGCGTCTCCTTACGGCTGACCGTGTATTTATCGGTGGAATCGGGACGTACGATCACGTCTCCCGAGCTGAAAACATCCGTATCAATATACAGCATGTCATCCACCTTGTTGTATACATCGGCACTCACGTATTCCGTAGATTCGGAACCGTCCTCAAGATATATCTGCCGAAGGAAGCCGGCATTGCCCGTTGTGCTGTTATCCGTACTGTATACTGCCGGGATCACGTAGAATTCTCTTTCGACGATAGCGGAATTCGGCACCTTGAGTCCTCTTACCTCATCGAGTATCAGCTCGATATCAATATATCTGTCAGATGCGAAGCTTATCATCGAATCATCGAAGTACAGCACCCCGTAATCCTTGTTCTTGTTTGTGATGACTTCCACCTTGGCTCTTGATTCATAGTCGTTTTTCAGAAATCTGACTTTTACCGCGGCATTTTCACTCAAAGCTTCCTTAGTGGTCGCATCTATCGGGAAAATGATCTGCCAGTTCTCATTCGTGATCAGCTTATAGGCAGGATCTCCTCCCGATACAAGGCCTCCGTCCACAAGCTGGTTCTTGGGATGAGCAGTCTCATTAAAGCTTTCATCATCGATACTTGAAGCAGTAAGGCCTTCGAATCCGTCATAGCTGTATATGACTATGCCGCTGTCAGGCGAATAGCCCATGTCCACCAGCTCTCCGTATGAATTTGAAGATATGGAGCGCAGGCTGTTCAGAGCACTCTGATTAGCCAGCTTTCTTATCGTGGCTTCGAGTGTATCCTGCATATTGTATGCATCCAGAAACTCCTTGTCGTCATAGGACATGGAAAAGCCGATAAGATCCGAACGCAGTTCAGCAAGATCGGAATCAGAAAGGACTGTATTGATGGCTGCAGAATCCTTGATCATCTCGGACAGCACTCCGCTCTCGTCTATTGAGTAAACCAGGCCGCCTCGTTTGATGTGCTCATTCTCGCTTGCATAATAGTTGATATAACCGTTGTTGTTTGCGGAGACTACCTCCTCGGTACGCAGCGCAATGCCGCGGTAGGAGCTGTCTACCGCCAGGGAACCTTCCGTCACTTCATATCCTGACAACTGAGTGACATGAAGACCTGAATATATGATGAGTATCAGATATACGAGTATCGCCCCGAAAATGAGCGTACCCGCATTCAGATAATGCTTTCTGTGAGTTGTATGAGACTGTTGTTCTTCCATCTTTAAAAATTAAAATAAAGGGCGGGAATACCCGCCCCGTTTAACGCCTTATAGTCTGTATCAAAGTGCAACTATCACTTTTTCGGCCATATCATCCGGCAGCTGCTCCTTTGTGACGGATATGCTGACTGTCAGAGTGATGTTGTAGATATTGCTAAGTGACTCAAGCTTCCTCAATATATCTAAATAATCATCATCTTTGATATAAGCTGTCTTGAGAAAAGCGTCTATGTAGATCTGCTCAAGATCATGATCCGCAGATATGATGCCGGCGATGAAGCCGTAGAACTCATCCGAATCTGTCAGAGAATACTTACTCACATCAACGAGTCTTATCGTATTCTTCAGTTCAAGGATATGAGCCGAGTTCTTATCGACAAATACCAGGCTGCCCTTGGCGTTTTTCGCTGTTTCATTGGCCTTATCAAGCAATACCTTGGTCTTGCCTTTACCCTTTTCTCCTGTGATCAGCTGTATCATAGAAGATCCCTCCTTATTGAAAAAAATTGTAGTATTATTATATCTTATCCGAAGTCTAAAAACAACTTATTGTAATAATTCAAGAAGCTTGTTTGTCTTGTTGTAGAGTACGTCCACATTATCGGCTTTCATCACTATGGAAATAAAGGAATTGTCCGATGAATCCTTTGAAAGCTGAGTGAGGCAGGCACCGGCTGCAGCCGTAGTCCCGGTCTTTCCGCCTATCACCGTTACGGCTCTCGGAGGATTGTAGCGTCCGTTCAGATACCGGTTTGTCGACTCACACTCAAAGCTCTTCTCCGCACCCGATGCATCATGATACAGGGTGGAATACTCGCTCATGCCGATTATCTCGATGAACTTGCCGTAGTTTATGGCCTCATTGAATATCAGGTACATATCGTAGGGAGTCGTATAATGCTCGTCATCCTGCAGTCCTGATGGATTGGTAAAATGCGAATTGGTCGCGCCGAGCGAATTTGCCTTTTCATTCATCATCTCGGCAAACTCATCCACCGAACCCGCCACATTGACGGCTATCAGATTGGCCACGTCATTGGCCGAGTATATCAGAAGAATATGCAGTGCCTGGTCAAGTGTCATCTTATCTCCGACCTTCAGGCCTATCTTCTGCACATCGTTTTCCTTCATCACACAGCTCTCATCAGCCACCAGTTCCTTGTCCATATCGCAGTTTTCCATGGCAACCACAGCTGTAAGGACCTTTGTCATGCTGGCCGGATAGAGCATCCTGTATGGATGTCTGTTGTATGTGACCTTTTTACCTTTAACATCAAAAAGCATGGCAGCCGCATACGAATCCGGACCTGTATCCACTTCATTTGCCGAAGCCGATTCTTCACCTGGTATGCAGAGGTTGTAAGCGAAAGGTGTGGCGCACTCTCTTGCCTCCTGGGACTCAAACCTGAAGGCGCTCTTCGAGCTGTCCTTATCATAATGCAGACCATACTCTTCCTGTCCGCATCCGCTCAAAAAACATACTGTAATGATGACAGTCAATACAGCCGGAAGAAAATATGCTCTTTTCTTACTTGTACATCTCACGCCACTCCATGTCTCCCCTGTCAAGAGATTTGATAAGAAGCTCTGCCGTTGCCAGATTGGTGGCAAGCGGTATATTGTGATCGTCACAGAGCCTCATTGTATTGCTGATATCCGTAAGCTCATGTTTCTTTGAAGAATGCGGATCCCTCAGATAAATGACAAGATCCAGCTCGTTGGCTTCTATCTGCGCTCCGAGCTGCTGCTCTCCTCCGAGATGCCCTGCCAGATACTTGTGTACGGAAAGATTGGTGGCTTCCTCTATCAGCCGCCCTGTTGTACCTGTGGCATATAGCTCATGCTTCGAAAGAATACCCCGATAAGCGATGCAGAAATTCTGCATCAGTTTCTTTTTCGCATCATGTGCGATAAGTCCGATATTCAATTTGTACCCCCTATATTTACGTCATTCCAGGCTGAATGACAGATTTGTCCTTTGTCTTCCGTCTCCTGAACACAACCCCACGTTCAGGACAAGGCCTATCTCAGCCAGCAGACACACAAGCGATGTAGATCCGTAGCTGATGAAGGGAAGCGGCAGACCGGTGTTGGGCAGAAGCCCCGTTGCCACTCCGATATTCGCGAAAGACTGGAAGCCGATGTGGGTCGCCACACCGGCACAGATCAGCGTCCCCGACAGATCCTGTGTACCTCTCCCTATATGTATTATTATACCCGTAGTCAGCGCGAACAATGCAACCATCAGTACGCATCCGGCAAATCCGAGTTCCTCTCCCGCTACCGCTATTATAAAGTCAGTCTGAGGCTCCGATATGAAGTTACCCTTCTTCACGGATCCGACCTCGTTGTTCTTATATCCTTTGCCCGTCAGCATACCGCTTCCTATCGCCACGATGGAGTTCTGCTGCTGATATCCGGCAGTATCCTGATACTTATCGGGCTGCAGCCACGCCAGTATCCTTGTCTGCTGATAATCCTTAATTATCTCCTGATTTGGCTGAAGTATAAGAAAGGCTCCGATGACGAACACCGGTATGGCTACGGCTGCCACGGCACCTATTATCCTGTATGAAAGACCTCCGATATAGAGCATGGCTATGAAGATCATTATCATTACTATACTAGTCGAAAGATCAGGCTCATCATATATCAGATAAACAGGTATGCCGACGAGCAGCAGGGACAGCAGCAGATTGTCCGCCCTGTTAAGCTTCTCTTCCCGCTTGCTGATGAACGCGGCGAAGAACATGATCATCAGTATCTTTGCGGCTTCTGAAGGCTGGAACTGGATTCCTGCTATGACGATCCATCGTTTAGCGTTGTTTACGCTCTCTCCGGCTATCTCGACCATGATGAGGAGCCCTACCGCCAGTATATAGTACAGCCAGCTCAGCTTTAAGAGCAGATCGTATCGTATCAGCGAGATAACGAGCATCACTATCGTACCGAGCACAAGTCCCTGTATCTGATGGCTCTGTACGGATTCCTTGGCACTGCCTATGATGAATATACCGTAGACAGACAGCAGTATTGCCGTGATCGCCAGAAGAAAATTGTAGTTTTTGATGTGATATCTGCTCATTGTATCCTTTATTTCTGATGTATCTGATTTACGCAGCCGCCTTAGTCGAGGTAAGCCTCTCCTGCCGGAATGTCGGCCACACCTGTAATTATATCATCTGTATCCCTGAGTTTGAAATAATAACTGATTATATTCTGTGTGGTTGCCGCAGCGTTCGAGGAAGTATATCCGTAGGCTATCCTTGTCGCTATAGCGATCTGTGGCTTGTCATAGGGAGCGTAGCACACGAAAAGAGCATGGTTCGGTCTTGTCGTAGTCTGCTGAGCCGTACCTGTCTTGCCCGCTATCAGCACAGGGAAGTCCTTGAATGCCGAATATGTCGAGGCTGCTTCTCTCATTCCCAGATGGATACAATCCCATGTGGACTGCTGCAGATCCATTCTGTTCCTGACTTCAGGCTTGTACCTTTCAAGCACATCGCCGCCTGCGGACCTCAGCTCCTTTAATATGCTGAGATTGTAGACCGTCCCCTCGTTGGCTACAGCGGTCACATATCTTGCAAGCTGCGTAGTCGTATAGTTGTGGGTACCCTGTCCTATGGCAGAACGTACCGAGTCGATATCCGACATATTAGGATCATTCTCGGTGATCTCAACTCCGCTCTTCTCACTCAGACCGTACATATCGCAGTAATGCCTGAGTTTTTCAAGGCCCAGCTCTGAATTGTACATGCCGTTAATTCCCAGACTCAGCCTGTATCCCACTTCATAAAAGAAATAGTTGCAGGAATTCTTGATGCCTCCCACCACGTTTAGCGGACCGTGAGTACCGTTCGGATATATCCAGCATTTAGGAGCCTTATTGTCCTGCTCGACCTTCTCATATTTACCCTCACAGACTATGATCTCACCCGGCGTTATCACGCCCTCCTCAAGGCCTGCCGTGGTAGATATAGGCTTGAACGTAGATCCCGGAGCGGTCCTCTGCTGTGTAGCATTGTTGTAGAGAGGCAGCGAAAGGTCGTTATTGATCTTGTTGAAGTAATCAGCATCCACGGAGTTTGCCATCATATTGTCATCAAATCCGGGATAGGTGACCATGGCCAGTACCTCACCGGTATTTGGATCCGTGACTACAGAGGATCCCGTACAGGGGTCGAGAGCAAGCTGTGCCGGTGTGATCTCAAGCGATCTGATACTTCCGGTCATCAGCTGATAAGGGGTAACCTCTCCGCTTAGCAGTGCGGCACTTGCTCCTTCCACATCATGCAGGATATCCTGCTCGTAAAGTACCATGCATATCTGCAGTCCCGTGATCTCCTCGTCCTCTATCATGTATTTATAGAGTTTTCTCGAAAACTTGTTATCACGGGTCAGCTCATCCATGATAAATTCCATCAAGGCATTGTACACTTCCTGCGAATCCGAATAGGTCTCGTTTTCCTGCATGAAGCCTATACCGATATAGCCCTTGGCGATCGCAGACCTCAGATACTCGGATATGGAGATAGTACCTTCCTTCCACTCCTGCTCTTCTTCGTCATCCTCAGTTATCTTGGTCTTGTCAAATACCCTGATATTGTCGTCTTTTAACATATCGACGATATAGTTCTCGTACTCCTGCATCTCTTCGCTCTCATCCGCAAGATCCGTATCACCCCCGAGCATATCTGCCTGGATCTGTGCCAGAGTACGAGCGAGCTTATCCTCATAGGCACTGTACACTTCCTGTTCATATGGGCCTGCGGCATCCGATGCAAGATGAGCCAGTGAGATAACGTTGTTGTTGATCAGAGCATAGTAGACATCTTCTATCGATATCACGATATCCGCGGCTGCCACATCCTCGGACTGTTCCTCGTGTTTGATATTCCTTATTTTGGAAACGACTATACCTGCGATCTTCTGTTCGAGAATCTTATATACCGCACTCTGAAGATCCGAATCAATGGTCAGCGTCAGATCGTTACCCGCTATGGGCTCCACCCTCTTACCGGTCTCCGTGACCCGTCCGAGGTTATCGACGAATATCTCCTGACTGCCCTTTGTACCCTGAAGCTCATGCTCCATATACTGCTCGATGCCGGCCTTGCCTACCATATCGTTGAGTTCATAATGGTGAGGATATCTCTCATCCGCATCGACCTCGTTCAGTACGGCAAGTTCCTCATCGGATATCTTACCGGTATAACCGAGGATATGGCTCATGGAAGGATCGTCTATATAAACCCTGACGGTATCCTCCGCTATATCCACGCCCTGCAGAGTATCCTTATTCTCCATGATCTCTGCCACGGTATTCTCATTCACATCAGTTGCTATCTTGGAAGCGATGTATTTCTGATACGAATTTGAAAACATGGCCATCCTTATACGGACCACCTTGAGTATCTGCTGTTTCGTAAGGCCTGCCATGGGCTCGAAATCATATTTCCCGTTTTCAGCCGGCGTATATCTTCCGACCCCGAACATCTTCTTGCCGCAAAGAAACTCCATTACGTCATCGGGAGTGGCATTTCTCTCCTTTACCTTCAGTTCATCTGTACGTGTATGTCCGTAGCAGTCTGCCAGGAATCTTAGCAGAGCCGTACCGCTGACAGTGAACTGGTAGTTGCCGTTCTCATCAAGTATGATGTCAAAGTCCATGGAATCAAGACTGTCACCATTACCCTCGACGATATCTATGACTGAAAGTATCGTATTGTTGATATCCATATCCTTGGTGGAATTGGAATCATAGCTGTCCTCTATGGTCACGGAATAAGCAAGCTTATCCTCCGCAAGCGTGACCCCGTTCCTGTCATATATTGTCCCGCGCGTCGCTCTGAGCGTCATGTCTCTTTCTATCTTGAGGGTGAAGTTCTCCTGATAGGATTCTCCGTTTACGATCTGAAGTACAAAAAGCCTGTATATGACCGCTATCATCAGGACCATGAGGATAAGTCCCAGAATGAATATCCTGGAAGTAAGGAGTTCTATGAGCTTGTCCCTGAACCGTCTGAATGAATCCATCACTCACTCTCTCTTTCAAAGCCGCCAAGCTTCAGTGAGATCCTGCTTATCGGCAGATACAGTATGAGCGTTATCACAAAGGTATATACCAGCTCCGGAAGCATCACATTTAAGAAATAATATCCGATGTTGAACCTTGCCCTCAAAACAAATCTGAGCAGATAAGTGATGAAAAGATATGACAGATCGGATAACGAAATAAATATCAGCGGAAGCTTGATGTCATCCGGATAGAAAAGCCGGTTGACCGATCCGTTCACATAGCCGATGTACAGGAAAACTAGTGCATTGAACCCCAGTATATCGCCGTAAAAGATATCCATGAGCAGTCCGCAGATAAAGCCTGTCATCATTCCGTCATTCTTACCCGACATGAGACCGCACACACAGGTCACGATTATCATCATATTCGGGACGATGCCGGCAAACGACATATGCTGGAACAATGTGGTCTGCAGCAGGAAGGCTGTAAAGATCGCAAAAAGCTCTATAAGCCGTCTCATGGCAGACCCGGCTCCTCTTTCATCTGCGTGATCACAAGGACGATATCGATATGCTCGAAATCAACTGACGGTGTCAGTGTCCCTGACTTTGTAAGGTTATTGGGATCCTTTTTTATGGAGCTGATAAAACCGATAGCAATCCCCGGCAGATATCTGTCGGAAATATTACTTGTAACGATCTTGTCTCCGACATTCACCTCGTCATCCGGGTCGGAGAGCTGTCCGAACTCTATTGTACCGTTTTCCATGGATTCAAGACTGCCGTAGACTATCAGATTGTCGGACGTATTGAGCATACGTCCGGATACGTTGCTGTCATCATCTATGATGGATCTTACCTGAGCCCAGGTATCTCCGGTCTTTGTCACTATCCCTACAAGTCCCGAGCCGGCTATGACGTTCATGCCGTCTTTGATCCCGTCATTCTTACCCTTATCGATGATGAACACCGAGTACCAGTTACCGGGGTCCTTGCCTATGATCCTTGCGCCTATCTTGTCATAGCCGCTGTACTCTTCGTTCAGCTCGAAAAGCTCCCGAAGCTCGATCAGCTCAAACCTGTCTTCGATCAGCATATCGTTCTTCTGGGAAAGCTCATCCACCTGCGCCTTAAGTGCGCTGTTTTCAGAGAGTACCTCCTGTACCTTGCGCATGTCCTCGGCTCTGCCGCCTATATAAGTCGACACATCGGTAAGCCCTTCTTTGAACGGCTGGAATGTGTACCCTGCTATATTTCCGAGTATATTGGGGATCAGATCTGTAGTGAAGGACAGTATCATCAGCAATATCGATAATGCTGTCAGGATCGCAAGCGTAGCTTTGGGCGGTATCGATACCCTTCTTCTTTTAATCTTTACTCTTGCCATCGGCTTTATACATCTTCTGACATCTCAGCGATGGAATAAGCGATAGATCTGAAATTGTGATCCTTTATCACGCGGGCAAGTCCTAAAGCGGCGCTCTCCTGAGGCCTCTCGGATTTATTGACTTTAAGGGCGGTCCCCTTCACTATGAGCTCATCAAGATGAGTCAGTGATGCAGTACCTCCCGTCAGATATATGCCGTGTCTGTAGATATCAGCAGAAAGCTCCGGAGGAGTACGCTCGAGTATCAGCTTGATATTATCTATGATCATAGAAGCAGTATCTGCCAGAGTATTGTCTATCAGATCAGTCGGAACGGCCCTCTCCACCGGAAGTCCTGTAACCAGATCCCTGCCGAACACTACTGCAGGTTCGCCCGCAGCCTCTATACCGGAAAGAGATACCTTCACCTGCTCGGCGGTCTTCTCACCTATGACCAGACCGAATTCCTTACGTATGATGGAGCGTATCGCATCATCAAACTTACGTCCGCCTGATTTTATAAGCTTAGAGAGAACTATGCCACCAAGAGAAAGTACGGAGATCTCTGTCGTCTCATAGCCTATATCCACGACAAGGACTCCCTGCGAAGTCTTCACGTCGATACCCATGCCGAGACCGTCAGCCAGTGACTTTTCTACCATCATGATCTTTCTAGGCTTCATACCCGAGTCTTTGATCAGATCATAGAAGGCTCTCTTCTCCACCTCTGTCACATCCGTAGGCACTGAAACATAGAAG
>JAEEGO010000150.1 GCA_016280355.1 Lachnospiraceae bacterium
AAAATGAGCAAGAAGATCCTTGCGGCGATACTCACTGTGACCGCAGTGCTGTCGCTGACTGTCAATGTGTATGCGGCTCCGCATGCGGTGACTCCACAGACACTCGCAGCATCAGACAAGGTACACAAGTACTACACAGGCATCCCGGCAGGCGATGTCAATCTGTCTGAACAGGCTGTGCAGACAATAGCAGGAACCATCCTGGCAGATCCGAGCTACGCCACAGATGTGCAGAAGGTAGCGGCTGCAGCCGGAATGGTAGCGGCCATAAGCAGCCAGTCCATGTACGGGCAGGATGCATCGAAATACTACCGCTCGCCGGCAGGACTCACGGTAGCAGGTGTATACACCTGTGCGGGCTCTACGAGGACCCTCGGCAGGATACTCGACTATATGGGATATGACTGGGTACATGTAAATGAGAACAGGAATGCGCATCAGTGGTGTGTGATGAATGTCGACGGACAGCCCGGCTTCGCAGATGGCATGGGCGGATTTGCCGGCTACGGTGCATATCCAGCTTCCGGCACAACTCTTCCGGATGGCAGAGTGATCGTATACTGAAGGACAGATCATGAAAGATAACAACCATAACGCGGGCGATCTAAAATTCTTTTATACTCCGGAGCAGAGAGAGCAGAGGCTCACAGGATTGTCTTGTCCTCTGTGTGGTGGAGACACGAAATATGTCGTAGACGGTGAGTATGAGTGCGTGGTGTGCGGAGAGACCCTGTACGATGACTACGGCATAGTCAAAAAATACATCATGGACAACGGAGTCAGCACGGTATCTGAGGTGGTGAAGGGCACGGGTGTGTCAGCCAGCTCAGTCCTCAATCTGCTGCGATACGGTAAGATACAGCTGCAGGAGTCTCCGGGTATGTATCTGAAGTGTGAGGTATGCGGGACAAACATAATAAACGGTATGGTGTGTCCGAACTGTCACAGTCGAATAGACAAGCATTCGCAGAAATTTGTGGACAGACTCCGTCTTTATAATATGGGAGATCTTCCTAAGGACAAGACACAGCGTGTCGTAGAGAAGCGGAGCTTCAAGATGAATCCCCATATCAACGATGATGACTACAAGGGAATGACGAAGCTTGAGACCAAGAATAATGACACGGAATCCAAGCTTGTCACGGATCTCTACGAGAAGAAACGAAAGGAACTAAAGGATAAATCCGAGCTGCGGTGGCATAAGGATCAAAAGTAGCCACAGAATGAGGTTGATAAAACCATATCATCAGAACCTAAGGAGAAATGAATATGAAAAGAGGAAAAGCAAGGTTGCCCAGATCAAAATAGAAGAGGATACAGAAGGGCAGTGACTAATGTCGCTGCCTTTTCAGTATCTATTGACATTCTCCTATTTTAGGGTGAAAAATAGGAGTAAGCGAGGAACGGGTGTCTATGAGACAATTATATGTTTTCCGGCAAGTATTAGTATTTTACACATAGCTTTTTTTGTGATATCGTATCTGTACTCGATCAGTTGCCTAAGGAAGCTCTGAGCCGTTCGGCTCGAATTATTCCAACAACACAAGACTTGAATATACAGACTGTAGCCTTTCTATAACTATATTATCTGTCTATCTTATTTCATTTGTAATGCTTCTTGTGCAGCCAATCGTGTGAAACTATTGTAGCTGCAAAAAAGGAGGAAGCAGACATGAAAGCAGAAACAAAGTACAAGGATCGACTGTTCAATTTCATTTTCGGGAGGGAGGAGCATAAGGACTGGACACTGAGCCTGTATAACGCGGTGAATGGATCGCACTATACAGACCCAGATCTCATCGAGTTCAACACGGCAGAAAACATGCTGTATCTAGGAATGAAGAATGATACATCATTCCTGATATCTGATATAATGAGCGTGTATGAACACCAATCCTCATTCAATCCTAATATGCCCTTAAGAATGTTGGGATATACGGATGAACTGTATTCCGGATATGTGACAAAGTATAAGCTTAACAAATATGGGACCACTCTTCTTAAACTTCCTGTTCCGAAGCTTGTCGTATTCTACAACGGAGAGACTGACACAGAGGACGAAGTTATACTGGAGCTGACTGACTCCTTTCCGGAAGAGCTGAGGAAAGAGTCAGACATAGAGATCAGGGTAAGGATGCTCAATATCAACTACGGAAGGAACAAGAATCTGCTAGGTGCCTGCAAGCCATTGTCGGAGTATGCTTGGTTCATACGTGAGATCAGACAGGACCGCAAGAGGGGGCACAGTGCAGAAGAATCGGTAAACGAAGCCCTGTCAGCCATGCCGGATGATTTCATAATAAAGGAGTTTCTCATAGTACACAGAGCGGAGGTCTATAAAATGCTGGCAAGAGACTATAGCGAGGAAGAAATACACGAACTGTTCAAGGAAGAAGGGCGCAGGGAGGTTCGTGAAGAGGAACGCAAAAAAACTGAGGCTGCAGAAAACCGAGCAAAAAAAGCCGAGGCAAGAGTGAAAGAATTGGAACTACTGTTGGCATCCCGAAATGGATGATTCAGGTACACATGTTTATGCAATTCAGCTAAAGTGAAGTGTATTGGATAATGTGAGGCGATATATTATACTGATATACGATGATGTTTCAGATAATATTGCATTCACAAAGGGGGAAAACTATGGCAAAGACTTTGGCTGATATCAAGGCACTCATCGAAGAGGAGGGTATCGAGTTCGTCGACTTCAAGCTGACCGATATATCGGGACGCTGGAGACATCTGAGCATACCGGCGAAGAGGCTGACAGAGAGCACTATGGAGCACGGCATAGGCTTCGACGGATCCAACTACGGATATGCTCCTGTGGAGAACAGCGATATGGTATTCGTTCCGGTGCTGGACTCGGCAGTCATAGACAGATATACGGATGTGCCGACACTTTCCATGATAGGCGATGTCAGGGTGATAGACCTGCCGGAGAACAGACCTTTCGATCAGTATCCGAGGAATGTGGCGATACGTGCTCTCGATTATATGAAGGAACTCGGTATAGCGGATGAGATGAAGATAGGGCCGGAGTATGAATTCTATATCTTCGATACGGTAGGATACGAAGTGAGTGGCGGCACCGTGAGCTCGAAGATCTATACACGTCAGGCTCCGTGGGTGACAGAGTATGACGAGAACAATAACGGCTATCAGGTAAGGCACGGTGCGGGATATCACACCTCACTGCCTCTGGATATACACAATTCACTCCGAAGCAGGATGTGCCTGGCCATGGAGGAATGGGGCATAGAAGTCAAGTACCATCATCACGAGGTCGGCGGATGCGGACAGATGGAGATAGAGGTGGAGCTCGGAGATATGCTGAAGCTCGCTGACGACACCATGTCTGCAAAGTATGTGATAAAGAACGAGGCTATGGAGGAGGGCTGCACCGCGACCTTCATGCCCAAGCCGCTGGCAGGAGAAGCAGGCAACGGCATGCATGTGCACATGCTGCTCTTCAAGGACGGCAAGCCCGTATTCTACGATCCCAAAAACTATGCTCAGCTTTCCGACGAGGCGCTGTGGTTCATCGGCGGTCTGCTGACTCATGCAGGAGCACTCTGCGCCATCACCAATCCCTCCACGAACTCATACAAGAGGCTGGTACCGGGATTCGAGGCTCCGGTGACCATAGGCTATGCCATGGCAAACAGAAGCGCGGTAGTCAGGATACCTGCGTATGCGAAGACACCCGATACGAAGAGATTCGAGCTGAGAAATCCGGATGCCACCTGCAATCCTTACTATGCATATGCTGCGATCCTCATGGCAGGACTCGACGGCATACAGAAGAAGATAGATCCCCACGCAGCAGGCTGGGGCCCTTATGACTTCAATCTCTATGATCTTTCGGAGGAGGAGAAGGCAAAGATATCCGGTCTACCCAAGACTTTGGGAGAGGCTATAGAGGCTCTCGAGAAGGATCACGATTTCCTGACAGTGGGAGGAGTATTCCCCGAGAGGCTGCTCAAACAGCTCATAGATATGGAGAAAAAGGATCTCGATAAGATATCCCAGATACCTCATCCTGAAGAGTTTGCCATGTATTACGACCTGTAAATAAGAAGATCAGATAAGTCCGAAGTGCTTGCAGGCATGCCAGATCCCGTCCTCTTCCTGGCCGGCGGTCACATAGTCTGCAAGCACTTTTGCGTTATCGCTACCGCTGTCCATCACTATGGCGGTCCCGGCTTTCAGCAGCATTTCCCGGTCATTCATGCTGTCTCCGAAGGCATAGGTGTCTTCGATATCTGCTCCCAAAAGTTCGCAGACCTTCTCCACTCCGGTGCCCTTGCTGAAGCCTTTCGGGACGAGCTCGCATACCGGAAGGTCATGCTTGATGAAATCAAATCTGTCACCGTACTCTTTGATGCAGCCGTCTATATCGGAATCCTGAGTGTTGCAGGAGAGCTTCTGTATCTCCCATTTCCCCCAGTTTTCGGCAATGCCTTTAAGACGGGGGCCGAGCTCGCGCATAAGCTTCTGCCCGTACCAGTCGTCTGCAAATTCGTCATGATCGAGATAGAGGTAGTGCTTACCTTCGAGGACCGGACGGCAGCCGTATCTTCTTACACCCTCCACTATCTCTATGGCATCCCCGGGCTCTATACCGGAATCGTAGATCACTTCTCCGTCGTACTCTATCATGGTGCCGCAGCCCGAGACGATACCGTCGAAACCGATACCGAGAAGGTCTTCATTATAAATGAAGCCTCTGGTGCGACCGGAGTTGATGAAGACGAGGTGACCGGCTTCTCTAGCAAATCTTACAGCGGCTTTCGTGCTGTCGGGGATCTCGTTCTTCCAGTTCCAGAGTGTGCCGTCTATATCAAAAAACAGTATTTTCTTACCCATGTCTTGTATTATACTATGAGGTGTCAACCGGAAGTGGAGGAGAGCGATGACAATAGTGACCGGCGGCAGATACAACGGCAAGCTGGAATATGTCACAAATGAATACGGCATTGAAGACCGCGAGGTGCTGGATATGGCAGAGCATGAGGCTGCCGTGACAGCAGACCTTATGGAAGGATACAGAGTACTTTACCATCTTGAGAGTTATATAAGGAAAGCACAGAGCGAAGGGATCGACGCGGAAGATGTGATCATGAAGTATGCGAACGGGCATCCGGACTGCATCATCATCTGCGATGAGGTCGGATGCGGTATCGTGCCCATGTCAAAGGAAGAGGAAGATGCGCGCGAAAAGACAGGGCGTATCATGTGTGCTCTTGCAAGACGGGCCGGGGGTATAGTGAGGGTCATCTGCGGGAGCGCAGAAAAAATTCCATTTGCGGTGTCCTTAGATAAGGCTTAGTGTGCTATACTGATAAAGGTTACATTCATTTCTTTTAGTTTGGTTCAGATGTTCGCAGTTCGTTATAGCAGGGGGGTTCATGGATTACAAAAAAATCATCGCTTCTATGACACTTGAGGAAAAAGCATCTCTTTGCTCCGGCAGGGATTTCTGGCATACCAAAGAAATAAAAGGCAGAAAGATACCGGAGATAATGGTGAGTGACGGACCGCACGGACTTAGAAAACGTCCGGTCAGCGAAGACCGTAACGACCATCTGGGCAATACCGAGAGCATCAAGGCGGTATGCTTCCCGACAGCATGTGCTACGGCTGCTTCCTTTGACAGGGCTCTTTTGAACAAGCTTGGCAAGACTCTGGGAACGCAGTGTCAGGCAGAAAATGTTTCCACTCTGCTGGGTCCCGCAGTGAACATCAAGAGATCACCGCTTTGCGGACGGAATTTCGAATACTTCTCGGAGGATCCGCTCCTGACGACAGAGCTTGCCGGCGCATATATCAAAGGCGTGCAGAGCAGGAATGTGGGAGTGTCGATCAAGCATTTCCTTGCGAACAATCAGGAGACAAGGAGACTCACCGTCAGTGTCGAGGCAGATGAGCGTACCATGAGAGAGATCTATCTTGCGGCATTTGAGGGGGCGGTAAAGAACGCCAAGCCCTGGACCGTGATGTGCTCTTACAACAGGATAAACGGGCTTCACGCTTCAGAGAACAAGACATACCTCACCGACATACTGAGAGATGAGTGGGAATTTGACGGAGTCGTTATGAGTGACTGGGGTGCAGTCAACGACAGGGTCAAGGGACTTGCTGCAGGACTGGATCTGGAGATGCCGGGTTCTTACGGCATAAACGACAGAGAGATCATAGCTGCCGTGGAGAAAGGGTCTTTATCCATGAAGACTCTCGACAACAGTGTGGAGAGGATACTCAGGTGGATAGACAGATATGTCTCGAAGAAACAGAAGGATGTGAAATGGGACAAGGATGCTGACCATGAGCTGGCCGGCAAGATGGAAGAGGAAAGCGCGGTACTGCTGAAAAATGACGGCGTGCTCCCTCTCGATAAGAACGACACGATAGCCGTGATAGGAAGATTTGCGAAGTCTCCGAGGTATCAGGGAGGCGGAAGTTCCCATATCAATTCATACAAGGTGACGTCCTTCATGGATGCGGCAAAGGGCAAGGGACATGATCTCATATATGCTGACGGATACAGTGTAGACAAGGATGAGACAGACAGGACCGTGATCACAAAGGCGGTGAACGCGGCAAAGAAGAGCGATGTGGCGGTGATCTTCGCAGGGCTTCCGGATGCTTTCGAATCTGAAGGATATGACAGGAACCATATGAAGCTGCCGGACAATCAGAATGCTCTCATAGAGGAGATACTGGCAGTACAGCCCAATGTGGTGGTGGTGCTCCACAACGGATCGGCAGTGGAGATGCCCTGGGCAGACAGGGTGAAGGGAATATTCGAGATGTATCTCGGCGGACAGAACGTTGGAAGCGCTGAGTACAATCTTCTTTTCGGTAAGGCCAATCCATCGGGCAGGCTGCCCGAGACCTTCCCGAAGAAG
>JAEEGO010000151.1 GCA_016280355.1 Lachnospiraceae bacterium
ACATCGCTTAAGATACTCGATCCCGTGGTGGTGAAGCCGGACACCGTCTCAAAGAAAGCATTCGTGATATCAGGTATCTCATCCGTCAAAACGAAAGGTATGCTTCCTACTACAGACATTATTATCCAGCCTGTTGCCACGGCTATGAAGCCTTCTTTTGCATAATAATTCTGTTTTTCGGGCTTTTTCTTAGTGGCAATGAATCCGAACAGGAAGCACACCACAGCCAATATGAGATAAACTACTCCTTCTTTCTCTTTGTAGATCAGTGCGACCATACTCGGCAGCAGAAATAGTATGCCCTCTATCTCTATCAGTTTGCCCAGGATATAAGCTATACTGGCGATGTTCAAGACTCTTTACCTCCACTGCCAAGCAGGATATCGGTGATATCATTCAGTCCCTGATGTGCCGTCACAATGACCACCTTGTCTCCCACCTTTATCTCATCTCCTCCTCGGGGATATATTATCTCTTTCTTTCTCATTATGCAGGCAACGAGGAGATTCTTCTTAAGCTTCATCTGCTGCAAAGGCTTGTTTGTAGCTTCAGAAGGCTCCCTTATGACAAATTCCAGTGCCTCCGCCTTGCCCCCGAGTATATTTACGAGTGACTCCACTCTGCTACGTCCCATTGAGTTTTGCATTGCCCTGACTGCTGCAGCCACGTTATCCGCCACGATACTCATGGTATGTATGATGGTGCCGATCTCTATTTCCTCTACTATGGAGTCAAACATCATGCGGTTCACCTTTGTGATCACCTTTGCCTTCTCGTTATGCTTCTTGGCAAACAGTGACAGCAGGATGTTCTCTTCGTCTATATTGGTCAGGGCTACGACCGATTCGGCATGTTCTATGCCTTCTTCCATCACGACAGTCTCTTCCGTACCGTCGCCGTTTATTATCGTGGCACCCTTCAGCAGCTCATCGAGCTCGCTGCATCTCTTCCTGTCCTTTTCTATTATCTTCACGTCTATGCCTACGTTCAGCAGTCTCTGTGCAAGATAAAAACCAACTCTACCGCCGCCTATTATCAACGTATCCTTTACGGAATGGGTATCGATCTTTATCGCATGGAAGAATGCTGCCGCATTCTGCGGTGAAGCTATGAACGACACACGATCCCCCTCAAGCAGTGTTGTAGAGCCGTCGGGTATTATCACATCATTATCTCTTTCTATGGCACAGATCAGGACCTCGGTATGTATACTCTGGGCGATGTCCATCACCCTCTTGTCCTTTATGGGTGATTCGTGGATTATCTTAAACTTCAGAAGCTCCACCATACCTCCCGACAGAGTATCTATCTTCATAGCGGAAGGGAACCTCAGAAGACGTGCTATCTCTCTTGCTGCAGCTCTCTCAGGGTTTATTACTCTGGTAAGTCCGAGTTCTTCCTTGAAGAAGGATACTTCATCGAGGTAGATGGGATTTCTGACTCGTGCTATGGTCTTTACCTTGCGGTTGGACTTCCTCGCAATCAGGCAGCAGAGCAGATTTACTTCGTCCGATCCCGTGGATGCTATCACTACATCTGCTTTGTCTATGCCGGCCTCCTGCTGTACCGTCACCGATACACCGTTGCCCTCAACGCCTATCACGTCGGCTCTGGATGCCGTAAAGTTCACGGCATTCCTGTCGGTATCAATCACTGTGATATCGTGATCCTCCTTGGTCAGGGTCATTGCAAGAGCAGCCCCTACTTTTCCGCATCCAATGATGATGATCTTCATTTTATGTCTTTCGCCTTCTTTCTCTATGATATCAAAGATTATGCCGAGATCTCATTTCCCGTATAAAGCTGGTAATACTTTCCTCTGCGCTCTATAAGCTCATCATGTGTACCGCGCTCTATGATCTTTCCGCGCTCAAGTACCATGATGCAGTCTGAATTCTTTACCGTAGAGAGCCTGTGTGCTATCACAAAGGTCGTCCTGCCCTTCATGAGCTTGTCCATGCCCTCCTGCACTATCTTTTCCGTGCGTGTATCTATGGAGCTCGTCGCCTCATCAAGGATCAGCACGGGCGGGTCCGCTATGGCGGCCCTCGCTATGGCCAGCAGCTGTCTCTGTCCCATGGAAAGGTTCGCTCCGTCTCCCTTTAATATAGTATCATATCCGTCGGGAAGTCTCCTTATGAATCCGTCGGCATTTGCAAGCCTGGCTGCAGCCACCACTTCATCATCCGTAGCATCCAGCCTGCCGTATCTTATATTCTCCTTCACGCTCCCTGTAAAAAGATGCGTATCCTGCAGCACCATGCCCAAAGACCTGCGAAGGTCGGCCTTCTTTATCTTGTTCACATTGATACCGTCATATCTGATCTTGCCGTCCTGTATGTCATAGAAACGGTTTATCAGGTTGGTTATAGTGGTCTTGCCCGCACCGGTGGAGCCCACAAAGGCTATCTTCTGTCCGGGTTTTGCATAGAGCTCTATATCATTCAGCACCATCTTATCATCTGTATATCCGAAGTCCACGCCATGCATCTCTATCTCGCCAAGCATGGGCTTATACTCTGTACTGTCGCTGTCTTTATGATAGTGCTCCCATGCCCACTTCCCGGTGTGTTCCTTCGACGGTATGATGTTTCCGTTTTCATCTGTCGTGGCATCTGTCAGCGTCACATATCCCTCGTCTTTTTCGGTCTCTTCATCAAGGAGGGCAAATATCCTTTCGGCTCCTGCAAGTGCCATCATGACCGAATTGAACTGCATGGATATCTGGTTTATCGGCATATTGAAGCTCTTGTTGAATGTGAGGAAGCTGGCGAGGCCGCCTATCGTAAGCGAACCGATACCGTTCAGTGTCAATGCTCCTCCCACTGCCGCACACAGCACATAGCTTACGTTTCCGAGCTGAGCGTTTATCGGACCCAGTACGTTCGCAAACTTATTTGCGTTATAGCCTGCCATGTACAGTGCTTCATTTCTTTCATCAAAATCTCTGACAGACTCATCCTCATGATTGAAGACCTTGACTACCTTCTGTCCTGATATCATCTCTTCTATATAGCCGTTCAGCCTGCCTATGGAGTGCTGCTGCTCCACGAAGTTCGCTCCGGATCTTTCAGCTATACGTGCCGACGCAAAGAGCATGATCCCTACCATGGCAAGTGTCACAAGTGTCAGCGGTATGCTGAGTATCAGCATGCTGACAAGTACCGACGCTATGGTGATAAGGCTTGAGAGAAACTGCGGCATTGCCTGTGATATCATCTGTCTCAAGGTATCTATATCGTTTGTATAGATCGACATGATGTCACCGTGGGCGTGTGTGTCAAAGTACTGTATGGGCAGATCCTCCATATGTGAGAACAGAGCCTTTCTTATATCGCGCATGGTACCCTGTGACACATAGATCATTATCCTCTGATATGTGTACGTCGAGATCACTCCTATGGCGTACAATACAGCCACTCTCATGATCGCGTGCAAAAGCGGTGTCAGATCCGTACTGCCTGATATGAGCATGGGTGCGATATAGTCATCTATCAGGTTTCTCATGAAAAGCGTACCCTGTACCGATGCCAGCACGCCTGTCAGTATGCAGATGATGACAATGATCAGATGGGGGATGTGTCCTGAGAGGACGTAGCCCATCGTGCGTTTGAAGAGTTTGCCGGGGTTTTTGACCTTGGCTCTGGGTCTTCCCGCCATGCGGCGCATTCCCGGTCCTCTTATTTCCTTGATCTTTTCTTCAGCCATTTATCTTATATTCTCCAATACTGTCTTTCAGTTTGAGACGATGCTTGTTGCGTAACATGGTGCCGTTATTAACCTCTCAGGTATACGGGTTATCAAAATCTCCCGTGCCGCCTGTCTGCGACTCGTATACATCTCTGTATATCTCGGACGTCTTCAGCAGTTCCTCATGCGTCCCGATATCGGTAATGCGTCCGTCATCCATCACTATTATCCTGTCTGCGTTCATGACCGAGGATATCCTCTGGGCTATGATAAATATCGTCGTATCGGGTATCTCCTCATTCATGGCTTTTCTTATCTTCGCATCGGTTGCGGTATCAACGGCAGATGTCGAGTCATCGAAGATGATGATCTTCGGCTTCTTCAGCAAGGCTCTGGCTATGCAAAGCCTCTGTTTCTGTCCGCCTGATACATTGGTGCCTCCCTGCTCGATGCGGGTCTCGTATCCCTGCGGCATCCGCTCTATGAATTCATCAGCCTGGGCCATCCTGCAGGCTGCCCTGCACTCTTCTTCGGTGGCATCTTCCCTGCCCCATCGAAGGTTTGAAAGTATCGTCCCTGAGAAGAGATTATTCTGCTGCAGTACCATGGAAACCTGATCTCTCAGCTTAACGAGGTCATATCTTCTGACGTCTATACCTCCGACCTTTACCGTTCCCTCCGACACGTCGTACAGTCTCGGTATCAGATTCATCAGTGATGATTTGGCAGAGCCTGTGCCTCCTATGATGCCTATCATCTCTCCTGCTTTCACATGGAGGTTGATATCCTTCAGTACATATTCTTCGGCTGTCTCATTGTATCCGAAGTTCACGTGCTCCATATCGACCGATCCGTCGGGTATCTCCTCTACCGCGTCATCGGGTGACTTCAGTGCGCTCTCTTCATGTATGACTTCGGTGACACGCTGTGCGGATGCGAGTGACATGCTTATCATCACGAATATCACCGAGAGTATCATCAGTGACATCAGGATGTTCATGCAGTATGCAAGCAGGCTCATCAGCTCTCCTGTAGTCAGCTCATCCTGCACTATGGCATTGGCTCCGAACCAGCTTATCAGCAGGATGCAGGTATATATGGTGGCCTGCATCACCGGCATATTGCTGATTATCAGGCTCTCGGCCCTTATGAACATATGATAGAGGTTGTCTACCGCCTTACCGAATTTGTCTTTCTCATGCTGCTCCCTGACGTAAGCCTTCACCACCCTTATTGCAGTGACGTTCTCCTGTACCGAAGCATTCAGATCGTCATATTTGTCGAACACCTCTCTGAAGCGTCCCGTTACCTTCCTGATGATAAAAGAAAGGAACAGTGCGAGAAAAAGCACTGCTATCAGGTAGATAAGCGACAGTCTGGGACTTATAATGACAGCCATAGTCATGGCTATGATAAGCGACATCGGCGCCCTCATAGCCATACGTAAAAGCATCTGGTATGAATTCTGGATATTGGTGATATCTGTAGTGAGCCTCGTGACGAGTCCCGAGGTAGAATATTTATCGATATTTGAAAATGAGAATGTCTGGATATTCCTGTACAGACAGGACCTGAGGTTCATGGCAAGTCCGGCGGCCGCTCTGGCTGCGAACACACCTCCCGCGATACCTGCAAGAAGTCCGAGTACGGCGATCAGGAGCATCCTGCCTCCCGTTGAAAGGATGACCTCCATATTGCCGGCCTGCACTCCGTCATCTATGATGTCAGCCATAAGCAGAGGTATCATCATCTCCATAATGACCTCGAGTATCATGGCTGCGGGTGTCGCTATGGATGCCGGTGTGAACTGCTTCACCTGTCCTCCTATGGTACGCAGGCACTCACCGACCGGGATGCTCTCATATGATCTTTTTTGCTTTACTTCCTCTTCCATAGCCTTTTATTGCCGGGACAGTGTCAGTTTAGCCTCCTTGCACCGTCGGATGCATCCGCGATATAAAACTCGGCTTCGAGACCGGTACGTTCTTTATATACAGCCCCCAGTGATCCGGTGAAGTTGTCCACGTATTCATTCTTCACTATGGATACGGTACAGCCACCGAATCCTCCTCCGGTCATCCTGGAGCCTATGACTCCGGGCAGCTTCCATGCTTCCTCCGTCAGTATATCCAGCTCGTCGCAGGATACCGCATAGTCATCTCTAAGTGACACATGAGAGTCATTCATCAATTTGCCGAAAGATTCCAGATTACCTGCCCGAAGCTCTTTTACAGCCTCTATCGTCCTCTGGTTTTCGTATACGGCATGTCTTGCTCTCTTCCTGTTTACCTCGTTTTCGATATATTCCGAAAGCCTGTCAAACTCCTCATTATCAAGCTCTCCCAGAGTCTTGATATCAGCCACTCTCTTTAGATCGGCAAGAGCCTTTTCGCTCTCGCTTCTTCTTGTGTTGTATGAGTTGTATGAGTTTTCGGTCAGATTGTGCTTTACTCTTGAGTTTGTGATAACGATCTTTTCGTTCTTCAGATTGAGCGGCACATATTCATAGCTGAGATCAGCCGTATCAAGGAAGATGGCATGATCCTTCTTTCCCATTGCGGATGCGAACTGATCCATGATACCGGAATTGCTTCCGTTGTATTCATTCTCTGATATCTGCCCGTATTTTGCGCAGTCCACCATATCCACCGGCAGATCGCAAAGATCCTTTACTATGACGGCTGCGAGCTCCTCTATGGATGCGGAAGCCGAAAGCCCGGATCCTGCAGGAAGGTCTGCCACCATCACCATATCATATCCAAAGGGTATTTCTACTCCGGACTTCATCATTGCCCACAGCACACCGTGCTGATAGTCGTACCAGAGTCCGTTGTCGTTCGGTGCGAGGTCATCAAGCGATCTCTCCTGCACACCGTTATCAGGATAGGTCATGTTGTACCATCTGACTATCCTGTCGTTTCTTTTTCTCGCCACACCGTAGTTGCCCATTGAAAGTGCACACGGAAATACATGACCGCCGTTGTAGTCTGTATGCTCTCCTATCAGATTTACCCTGCCCGGTGCAAAGTAAGATCTGATATCACCTTCGGAGCCAAACTTCTCCTTAAAACACTCCAACGCTTTTTCGATCATTCCTGTACTCCTCCGTTGGTCTTGCTGTCATAATCATCCAGAAAATGGTGGATCACTCCGTCTTTTTTGTATGCGATGATCGTTGACAGATTCACGTTCTCCACACTCTTAAAAATATTTGCTTCGGTATAACCGTTCATCTCATGAAGCTTCTTTATGAGCCCCTTTATCTCTGCTCTCTTGCTGTCAACAGACGGATTGTGCGAGGCCATGGCCTCTGTCAGTCTGCATGCACAGCCTATGAATTCCAGATCATTATGGCTCGCCCATTTTTTTATGCTCTCTTCCCTTATCAGATACATCGGTCTGATGAGCTCCATTCCCGGAAAGTTGACCGAGTGAAGCTTCGGCATCATTGTCTGTATCTGCCCACCGTAAAGCATCCCCATCAGTATCGTCTCTATGACGTCATCATAGTGATGTCCGAGAGAGATCTTGTTGCAGCCCATCTCCTTCGCCTTAGAATAAAGAGCCCCGCGTCTCATTCTGGCGCAGGGGTAACATGGAGATGTCTCATCCTCTCCTACAATATCAAATATCGATGAGTGAAATACCGTCAGGTCTATCCCCAACAGTTCGGCGTTGTCACATATCCTCTGCCGGTTCTCCTCGTTGTATCCGGGATCCATCGACAGGTATACTGCTTCGAAATTCCTTTCACCGTGGGCATACAGTTCCTGAAACAGCTTTGCCATAAGAAAGGAATCCTTTCCTCCGGATATACAGACTGCAATCCTGTCCCCCGGGCGTATCAGCTCGTATTTGTTGACCGCCTGTGTGAATCTGGACCAGATGTCCTTCCTGTACTGCTTGATGATACTGCGTTCAGCTTCGGCCCGTCTTGCACCGCCGCTCATGAGTCTCAGAATCTCTTCTCCATGGTAAATATGTTGTGCCCGTCACTGTACTCATAATCGACACTGTCCATGCTCTTTTTCACCATGTAGATACCAAGCCCGCCTATGCTCCTCTCCTCTGCGGAAAGGGTGATATCGGGATCTTCCTTGGCCAGAGGATCGTATGGCATACCGCTGTCCGTCAGACGTATCCGTACACCATGGGTCGCACCGTCACCGTTATCCTCGCACTCAAAGATGCCCGCTTCCACCTTCACGTCACCCGTCTTTCCCTCATAGGCATAGTGACACACGTTCACGAACATCTCCTCTATTGCGATGGCCACGGTATAGATGACCTTGATCTGCGCTCCGGCACCCTCGAGCATTTCCTCGACCATTCCCTGTACCCTGTCGAGGTTCTCGTCTACAGCCTGTACAGTGAGAGCCTTCATGTCTTCAGCACTGTTCATTGATCAGATTTCCGTTATTCGATGTTCAGGATATCTACGAAACCGGTAACGTCAAAGATCTCCTTCAGCTCGTCATTTGCGCCGGTGACCTTCATCTCGCCCTGCTTGTTCATAGTCTTCTGAGCAGAGAGCAGCACACGGAGTCCTGCAGATGAGATATAGTCGAGCTTGGCCAGATCGAACTCCAGAGCCTGTACTCCGTCCAGTGACTGCTTGAGCTCTGTCTCGAGCTGAGGCGCTGTCGTGGTGTCAAGCCTTCCCTCCAGTGAAATGATAAGGTTCGATCCATCCTGCTTTTTAACGATTTCCATTGATATGTCCTCCTTTGGATTTAATATACCGCTACATTATAACATAATTATGCCCGGGTGCATAATACATCTCTTATCTCTCCGTCCACCACGGAAAGAGGTCCGAGTCTGTCAAGGATCTGTGTACGGTATTCCAGCTCCTGCCTGTCCTGAAATCCGACAAACAGTATCCTTTCTATACCGTCTCGGTCAAAGAAGAGCATCTTGTCTTCAGCCGCTATCCCCTCGGGATACAGGCATCCTGTATAATCATATACATGATCATCGCCTGCGGCGAATACGACCCTGCCGCATATCATCACATATCGCTCTCCTCCTGACAGCTTCACTACCGAGCCGCAGGGCAACAGATCACCGTACATATCCTCCGCTCCTTCTTTTGATCAAAGCTCCATCTTCTTTTCATGTTCTCTCACGGCCTGCCTGTGAGTCTTCTCCTGCGCTCTCAGCTCTCTCAGCTTCGCTCTCTGTTTCCTGCGGTTTCTCCAGTTTGCGAACTTGTTCTTCAGCCCGGTCCAGTCGATACTGACCTCAAATCCGCTCCCCAGTCCGAGGGCAGCCCCAAGTCCGAAGGAAATATGATTTGCCGTGGCGGATAACTTGGCGGAGAAGCCTGCCGAGCCGGCATTGGCCGTTACTCTTCCCCCGAAGCGGACTCCGAATATCGTGATGCCGCCTCCGATGCTGCCCTCGACGGCCGCAGCCTTCGCAGTGATCCCTGCGCTGACGCCGAAGCCTTCCTTTATCTCCCCTCTGTCATCCGTATACCTTATCAGCCCTGCGCCTGCTGTCCCCTTTGCCGTGACATAGCCTGCATTACCCTCTGCCTTTGCATCTGCCCCGGCCCAGTCTGTCCTGTATCCTGCGGAGGCCTTGGCGACCCCCCGCATTCCGTATGCCGTGGCAGAGGCGGCTGCGTATATCTTGCTTTCCCAGAGCCTGCCTCCTGTAAAGACTGCTCCCACATCCGCCGATCCCTTCACCGTACCTCCGGTCAGATGTGCTCCTGCAGTGAAGGTCCCGGTCTTATTGCGGTATTTTCCTCCTATCTTGACTGCACGGTATTTTCCGTTTGCGACATTCGTACTGATATTCGCAAGCTCCGTATACTCTCCGGCGAGGTTACCGTATTTATAGGCGCTGTCCGATGATCCCGCCTTCCATTTGTGCCCTTTTATATAGTCCCCGAAATTCCTTATGGCGGCAGCATTCTTCTGTATACCCACATCATGATATCTGCTGTTGATCGATGCATACAGACCGTTCTTTTTCGACGGATTCTTCTCGTAGCTCACCGCCTTGCGTCTCGTGCCCTCAGCCTTCCCGGTGATCCCGTATCCCTCCATCTTCCTCAGGATGATCACACTCTCCAGCAGGTTTTTTCTGTTTTCGGCATCCGCCCCTTCAGCGTTCAGGTCGATCTCTTTTTGGAGTTCCTCCGCTCCCATTCTCTTTATCTTATCGAACTGTCCGTTTTCCATGCTGACGTAATACGGATTGGCCACGATCCCCGAGCGCACATCCATGTACCTTCCCTGCATATCCAGCAGGTTCATCTTGTCTGACATCTTATCGAAGGTACTGACAGTCATCCTCATGGACTCCAGCGCACGTACGAAGCGCTCCGGCTCCTTTTCCCGAAGCTCCTCCAGCCTCCTGTAGCTCTCTACGGCCCTGAAGATGATGAGGCGGTACCTGTCGTAGCTTTTCAGGAATCCCTCATCGTTCGCAAAGCCCATCACATCCCCGCGATGCAGGTTTACTGCAGCCTCCATCGCCCGGTAATGCTCCCTGCTCCATTCACCGGCCCTGAGCTGTTTCCGGTATTCCTCCGCAGCCTGCTTCGCACGCTCGCGTGAGACGATCATGGCATCATGGACACCTCTTCGCCCCAGAAGCTCATTCTCGATCTCACTCAGTTCTTCCAGAGAAACTGCATGGGTATCCATAGCGGCTATACCTCTACCAGCTCTCCGTCCTCGACCTTCAGCTCTCCCAGCTGATCCAGTATCTCTGTGCGGTAGGTCAGCTCATATTCATCCTGATAGCCGATAAAATAGAGCTCCTCTATCGCATCACGGTCGAAGAAGATGAGCTCATCGCTCTTCCCCATCCCCTCCGGATAGAGACAGCCCACATAATCATAGATCCTGTCGTCAGACTGCGCACAGACTATACGGCCGCATATCATCACATACGGCTCTGTTCCCGCAAGCTGTACCACCGATCCCAGCGGCAGCATCCCGCGGTAGTTCTTTTTCTCTTCCATCTCTCATCTCCTTATCACAGATCCATAGGCTTCATTTCCATTGTTTTATTCGTGCCGGCGAGAGTTTTGCTCCTCTTTCTCGCTGCCGTATCCGCGCTTTTTCCCGCCACGGCTTCAATATCCGAAAGCTTTACACTCTTCACGGCGCCGCTTTCTGTATGTTCTGATACGTTCCTGTATTCCTTCGTATGCAGGCTGTTTATGACGTTATACCTGGTCGCACCTTTTGATATACCCTCAAGAGCATCCCTTGCTGTAGAGACAAGCTGCTGATTGTCCTTTGATAGTCTCAGGCGTTCCGCACCGTACCCCTTTGTGGCCTTGAACAATCCCGTATGCGTCCTTTGGTATTCTCTCGAAGCACTGTCCATTTCGTCCAGAGCCTTCTCCACGGAAGAAAGGCTGTCCCTTGAAGGGTCCAGTCTGCTTGCCCTTAACAGGGCATCATGCATGGCCTGATACTCCCTGCTGTTTTTATGTCCGTCCTTTTGCATGCCCTCGAGAGCCTTGAGCATTTCAGATGCATCCTCTGCGATCCCTCTTACGGTGCCTTCTATATCTGTTATCTGTTTATCCGTATCCTTTGCGGTACTTTGCTGCAGCTCCTCCTCTTCCTTCTCTGTATCCTTCTGCTTCCCACGGCCTGAAAACCAGGCTTCTACCGAGCTTCTGATCACCTCGTGCCTGCTCTGCTGAAGATACGCCCCCTTAAGGAGCGGCTTTGCGATGGCATCAAATTCCTCAAGGCTCCGTATCCTGATCAGATTGTTGTGGTCGTCACAGAAATAAATACCTTCATCGAGCTCATTAAGCCCCGAAGAACGGAAAGCCTCTACCTTCCCGTTCTTTTCCGCAAGATATGTGATACGCGAAACATCTTCCTCCCGGCTGAAATCGACCTGATTAAGGTTGACTCCGTGATCCGCCATGGTGATGATCATCCGTTTGGGATTCTTCACCTTCTGCGGTGTGAAAAA
>JAEEGO010000018.1 GCA_016280355.1 Lachnospiraceae bacterium
ACTCACCGGTGATCTGGGGCTCGAGTTCGTAAGCTTTTACAAGTACTTCCTCAGCACGTTTACTACGAAGAATGACCTCACATACATGCTCTGCAAGACGATCGGCGGCGAGGCTCCCGGTCTCGCATCCTACTATCTGCACGACCCTCTTCTTCCGATACTCTTCCTGTTTCCCGGAGAGAAGATCACCGTAGGCATCGAAGTCTTCTTCTCGATACAGGCCGCTCTTGCAGGCCTTTCGATGTCCTTCCTTCTGAACAGACGTTACGAAAAGCGCATCACATCCGTGATCTTTTCTACTACATATTCGCTCTGCGGCTTCTTCATAGGATACCTCGTGCTCACTATCTATATGACCACTCTGGCATTCCTGCCCATAGTGCTGTACCTCTTCCTTAACTATCTGGACGGGGACGGCAGGAAGGGAAGGTTGCTTGCGATACTCAGCATCGCACTGTACATTTATCTGCACTACTATCTTGGCTTCATGCTGATCATCTTCCTGGGACTGCTGTTTCTTACAAGGCTTATCGAAAAGCCGGACCTTTTCCGCAGGATCCCCGATGTAGCGCTCTCCGTACTCACGGCACTGCTGATAGACGGGCTGCACTTACTACGTACCGCCCTTGCTCTCAAAGGCATGAAGACCACCTCCACCGCAGACTACAGCTGGCACAAGAACTTCCCCATGTCCGAAGTTTTCGCACAGTTCTATTCCGGCAGTACGAGAAATGTCGTGATGCCGCTCATATATTGCTCGATCCCGGTGATCTTCATGGCTTTGTACTATTTCCTTTCAGGGAAATACCACATCAGGCAAAAGCTTGCGAATGCCCTGCTGCTCGCAGCGCTCTTTATATCCATGCAGATCAATACCCTCGATTCCGTATGGCACGGCTTCAATAACCCCGAAGGCTTCCTCTGGAGATACTCCTACTATGTGAGTATCATCATGATAGTTCTGGCCTACAAAGGCTGGATCGCCCTCATAGAGGTACAAGACCCTGTTGCAGAGAACGCAACCTCCAGGGATACAGTCAGTGAAAACACCTCTTCAGAAAACACAGACACCACAGGCGGATCCACCCTCTCCGGCGTCCTTCTTCCGCTTATTAAGTGCGCCGGCATAGGTCTTCTTCTTTTCGGCTACCTCACCTGGCAGGCTCGCAAAGGCAATCCCTACCTCGATCCGCCGAGGCAGATAGTCAACACACTGCTTATAATAGCCGTGACCGCGGCCATGATACTCGTAGTCTTAAGACATATGTCAGTCACCCACGAGATCATAAAGAAGTGGCTCCCGACAGCAGGCATCATCCTGCTAGCCCTCATCACTATGGCAGACCTGCTCTACGATGCGAAGACCATCTACATGAGACTCAATGGCGATGATGACGTCCTCCCCTCCATCTCGGAGTACGAGGCAGAATATCGCCACATAGATGATGCCATCAAGGAAGTACAGGCCATGGACGATGGCTTCTACCGCATAGAAAAAGACTTCGACATGGCAGTCAACGACACCGCGAAGTTTGACTATATGGGTCTCTCGCACAACAGTTCCTGCGAGCAGGATGCAGTCATTGACTGGCTCAGGAACTTCGGCTTCTGCAAGACCGTCTACTACACCTACTACAACGGTGGAAGCACCTCCTTCGCAGACTGCCTCTTCGGTGTCAGATATCTGCTCTCGGATAAAGGAGACTGCTCCAGATTTGCCGACAAGCCCTCTCTCTACGAGCGCCTCGATAACGAGTCCGACTTCAGACTCTACGGCAATAAATACGCTCTCCCCATAGCCTTCGGAGCACCCTCTGCCATCAAGTCGTTCACCTTCGGGGATAACAACACCTTCGAGAAGCAGAACGAAGTAGCCTCACTCTGGCCCGGCACCTCTGAGAAAGCCATCTACCGCAGAGCGGGCTCATCCAGGAGCCTCGAGGGTGCTCAGGAGCAGGAGGCCGGCCACTTTGTCCGTACAGACGAAGAAGGCTATGTAGTCTACGATATAGACATCACCGAGAACCTCCCTCTGTACATGTACTTCCGTGCTCCTCACAGACAGAGCGCAGAGGTATTCGTCAATGACGAATCCTATGACTGGTATTTCACGGAAAATCACTGGAACGTTTTGAACATCGGCACTTATGATAAAGGTGATACTGTGGAAGTGAAGATGCAGATCTTAAACGATGATCTTTGGATCACGGAAGCCTGCCTCTATTACGAGGATCCCGAAGCCCTTTCGAAATGGGGACAGAGCGCAGCACTCTTCACAGAGGGCGTAGGTGAGATAGAGGAGATCTCAAGCTCACATTTCAGGATAAATGCAGACCTTCCAGACAACCGCACCGTAGTACTCTCCATCCCTTACGACAGTGCATGGCATATCAAATGCGACGGCCGCAGGGTAAAGGGCGTACCCGTGATGGAGATGCTCCTCGGTATGGACATACCCTCAGGATCACATACTATAGAGATGAAATACGTGCCCCACGGCACAGTCCCCGGCATCTTTATCTCACTGGCAGGCATCATCCTTCTCGTACTGCTGTGTTACTCGAAGTTTGCCTCTATCATCTCGGGTATGAAGTCACGCCTTTCACGGAAGAAGCGCTCTATCTCTTCAGCCTCTTCGTGAAACCTCGCATCATCTGTGCCGAAGAATCTGCGGTAATGATCATCCATCGGATCGTCCATGATCCTTACAAGCTCAGCTGTTTTCTCCGATACCCTCTCGGGTGCAAACTCATTATCTCTTAAAGACATCAGCCTGTCTGTGAAAGCCTGCCTGAACTCATCGTTATTCAGCAGGTTGTCAAAGAGCGGACTCTGTCCTCTGGTCCAGGCTATGCTGTCCCTTGTCACATCCCCGTCACGGCAGGTCATGCCTCCCCAGTTCACGTCAAAGAGCATCATACGCCAGCGGCAGTCACCGTACTCACCGTTGTCCGCCTTCCTGGTCCGCCACATCGCAAAGTTGGTCCCCGGCCAGTCGAGCCACCTCGCTATATATATCTCAGCTGCCATATAGTCTATGAAGCTGTCCATATCGAGGATGCGGCAGGCCTTCCTGTAGTTCGAATCCACTGTCATATCCGCCTGGCTGATGAAGAGCATGTCCTCCTGATACAGAGCCTCATCCGTCTCGACTCCCTCCTCCATCAGGTTGTCCTTCATCATGATCACGTTATCATCATCGACATGGTATCTGTTCTCTATATACTTTTTGTCATACTTCTCCGTGAGGAAGTAATATCCCCAGTACTCCCCGTCCATGTACAGATCACACGGTGTGAAGCTCATCGTCGCAAAGTCCATGTCCGAGCATAGCTCTGCCACCAGCGGATCCTTCAGCTTTGAGTAGATATCCTCTCCACCGTTGTATAGCGTAAGCTTGTCCTGTCGCTGCTTCGCGTTACCTCCCAGGTCGAAGGTCGCATTCCCGTCGAGTTCGCTCCTTGCGAAGAAGTTCAGGCTTTTAGGATTATACTCCCTGCTGTATCCGCCCTTTATCCTTACGCCGGCCTCCTGGCTCAGCAGCATCTTGCCATCCTTAAAGAACTGCACGCAGGCTTCTCTCTCCCATTCAGGGCCACGTCCCGTATAGTTTGCATCCCAAAGCTCACTCAAGGGATCTTCTTCGTCA
>JAEEGO010000152.1 GCA_016280355.1 Lachnospiraceae bacterium
ACCATGGCGATGGACTGTGCAACCGAAGGTTTTTCAGTTATCACAAGCTCCATATGCTCCTCCTTATAAAGCTGCTTCCTTGGACTTCGCCTTGGCCTGATAGTTCTCCGCCGGCTTCTGTTCCGCAACAACAGCCTTCTTTTCTGCCAGCTTCTCCTTCATGGAACTGCGGTCACGATCCTTATCCTTATAGGCTTCCACCATCTTTTTGAGGTCTTTGTTGCTGACCTTGGTTTTCTCGGTATCCCAGACAGGCTTGCCCTGTTCGTCCTGCCCGACCTTTACGCTCCTGTGAAGTGTTGTTGTCCCATTAGCAGGAAGCTTGCACCACATGCCTTTTCCGAACTGGTTTTCATGCACATGATTCGACTTAACCACAAAGGTCTGCCAGGGACGGTGATCTTCCTTATCCTGATTGGGAACAAGGATCTCTCTGTACTTCACACCATCCTTGCCCTGGAATTCATCACCCACACAGCCCTTGCCGAACTTGAGCGTTATCTCATCCATCTTCTTTGCATCCTCGGCGGGCGCTTCGGGCTGAGCCTGTTCTGCCTTGCTGTCAGAGAACTTCTCCGCAAGTGTCTTTTCTTCCTTTGCGGTTTCCTCTCTCTTGGCTGCGATGTCATCCATCACATCCTGTACCACTTCACTTGTTGTTCTTTCGTCCATGATCATTCCTCCTTTTCATCATGATTTGAGCCGGGGCGGTTGCCTCGGCTCATGTTAATGGTTATCTCTTATTCCTCTTCAGAATCAGATTCAGTTTCATCATCGCCGATGGTATCGGCTACATCCTCGGCAGTCGGTTCAGGTCTTTCCTGCTCTCTGCCGTTCTCCGGTTCTCTTTCGTTCTCGAAGAAATTGTCCTCGGATTCAGATTCTTCCTCTTCGGTCTCATAATCCTCATCATCGTCCTCTTCGTCCTCATCTTCGACAAAATCGCCATCCTGCTTTTTCTTTACAACCTTGAAATAGTAAGCAACTCCGATCACACCTGCGCCAAGGATTACCATTATGAGATATCCTACGAGCGGATTGCTCTTTACAGGCTCAGCCGGTTCTTCCGTCGGTTCCTCTTCTGCCGGCTCTTCCGGTTCTTCAGGAGCTTCCGTAGGGGTCTCAACCTCGTGTGTCTCCTCATAATCCGTATTGTTGTTCGGGAGTGCGCTTTCCGTGATCGGGATCTGTGATTCAAGTGCCGCAGAGTTCTTCGGCAATGTCTCGGAATTATCCGTAGTCACATTAAGCAGATCGTTCTCCGTGATCTCGGTTAAGAAATACACAAGCTCTTCTTCGCCGTCACGGTCGATGATCAGATAGAACACCTTTCCACTTGCGGCTTCGATGGTATAAAACTCTTTTCCGAGATTCATATCCTCATCTTTGCCATCTTCACTTAATGCGGCTTCCTCTGCATCTGCCTTTGCAAATTCCTCTTTTTTCTGCTGCTCCGGTGTCTTTGGTGTCTGGCTTGTGGTATTTCCGTTGCTGTCAGTCTGTGTATGCTCCGTTACCGTAGCCGTAGCACTTGAAGGATTGGTCGGCTGTGCACTTGCGGGAAGCTGTTCGGCAGGATTAGAGTCATCATCAGAGTTTGGATCCTTGTAGTAAGGGTTCTTTGTCTTGTAAACCTCTGATACATTACCCGCCTCATCCATAGCCGTGATCGTGAAATACTCATATCCGGCATCAAACTGGGAAAGTCTGATATTCACAGTACCGTTGGTGATATCCTTGAATTCATAACCGTTCACATAGATAACCTTTACACCGGACTCAGTATCAGATGCCTGTACTGTAAGCAGACCCTCGGATACAGCCGCATTAAGCGTGGGCTTGGTAGTATCGAAACACTTTATTGAACGGCTGCGCTCATAGCTCTTATCGCGTGCATCAGTCACGAGCACATATACCGAGCAATTCTCAGTGATCTCTATGTACATATCCTCGGTAACATCCTGGTAACTGCCATTCTGCCCGATCTTGGCTCTGACACTCTTAACAGCGAAGTTCCCTGTATCCAGGATATCCTCAACCTTAAAGGTAACCTTTACGGATGTACCTCTTCCGTACCAGCCTTTTGGAGTATTGATCGTGATCTTCACGCTGGGTTCTTTGTACTCACAGTCCTTATAATCAGCACTGCATACGGGACAGTCCTTGTTGTAATCGTACTGACTGCACTTGTGGTCGCAGATGCACTCAGGCGCCGGTTCAGGTGTCGGCTCCGGAGTCGGTTCGGGGGTAGGTGTGGGATCATCTCCCTCTTCTCCTTCTTCACCGTGGCCGGAATTCCCGTCGCCGGTTTCTCCGTCGCCGGCATTTCCGTCATCGGTATTTCCGGTACCGGCTTCTCCGCCAATCGTCTCATCATCTGTGCCATCATCGGGATCAGTTTCATCCGAAGCATTTCCCGAGACATCGTCTTCTGCATATGCCGTGACTGCGTTTGATGTATTTGCAATAAACGCTCCAAACGGCAAAGCAAAAAGCATCACCGATAATATCAGCGATGCCGCAATCCTACGTATTAAGTTCTTTTGCATGATTCTGATTCTCCTTTTCTTTTTTATC
>JAEEGO010000153.1 GCA_016280355.1 Lachnospiraceae bacterium
CACTGGACGTCATCGCTTCTCTTCCCGGAGAATATCATCTTACGGTGATAGGAACAGGCAGCATGGACAGTGAGTTCAGTGAGCTGATAAAAAGCCGGGGTCTTTCGGATCGGATAAGCCGGATAAAGAAGATACCAAACAGGGATATACACAGATTCTATGCGGATGCGGAGTATTCCCTGAATATGTGTCCGAATGAGATATTCGGCATGAGCATCCTGGAAGCGATGTATCAGGGCTGCAATGTGATAGCGGTACACGCACCGGGACCGGATGAGATAATAGAAGACGGGGTGAGCGGTTTTACCGTAAGCAACGCTAAGGAGATGACGGAGATAATAAGATCCGGCAGGAGGGTGCCTGCAGATGCAGTGGCAGAGCGCGTCACCGGACATTTCATCTGGGATATCACGGCTGGGAAGATGGACAGTTGGATAAGGAGCGAAGATGGTATTCTGCACTCTTTTTGACAGCAATTATCTGGATAAGGGACTGGTGCTCTACCGCTCGCTCGAGAAGGTTTCAGATGACTTCCATCTGTATATCTTCTGCTTTGATGACAGAGCATATGACATCCTTTGCAGCGAGGATATGGAGCGCGCTACGATAGTCCGTCAAAAAGAGATAGAAACAGATGAGCTGCTAAAAGTCAAAGGCGAAAGGTCTATGGCAGAGTATTGCTGGACGTGCACACCGGTTATCATCGAATACGTGCTTGATAATTTCGGCGTGGAGGACTGCACCTATATCGATCCCGATATGTATTTCTACTCGGATCCGAAGATACTGTATGAAGAGATAAGATCGGCAGGTGCGGATGTATGTATATGTCCTCACAGATACAAGGATGACAGCCTCGGACGGAAGCTTGAGAAAAGAAACGGGTCATACTGCGTGGAGTTTAACTACTTCTGTAAGACGGAGAACTCAAGAAAGATACTAAAATGGTGGAAGGACAAATGTCTGGAGTGGTGCTACGACATACCTGAAGATGACAGGATGGGTGATCAGAAATATCTGGATAAGATGGCAACATTTAACGGAGTGCATGTACTTGAAAACCCGGGCGGCGGAGTCGCACCCTGGAATCTTGAGAAGTACAGCATAGCAGGAAAGGAAGAGGGTACATTCATACTTGAAGATCGGGAAAGAAACAGGTTCGGAATGGTCTTCTTCCACTTCCAGAATATCAGATATATATCTGACAGATGGGTGAACATCAAATCACAGACTAAGGATAAGAAGCTGAAGTATCCTGTCTATATCCCGTATCTTAAAGAGATCGACGGGGTACGGAGGGAGCTTTTGAATAAATACGGACTGGATCTTGGAAGCTTCCGGGCCGTCAGATCGGGCAACAGATGGATGTCTTTCCTGCAGCGATACTTCGCTGCGATGAAGCTCAGATCCCTGTCGGATCTGATAAACCTGGATACTTTGGATAAACTGTCGGGATATGAGCAGGTGTGAGATGACTGAGAGATATAACATCATCTATGTGGCAAATACATTTACGGAGAGGGCCTTCAGGAAGTACTTTACTGACAGGAGGAACCTTCCGGGACAGGCAGCGGCAAAATACAGCAGGCTGCTCGCTGAGGGGCTTGCCATGCAGGATGATGTATCCGTGACGGTGATATCCGAGATGCCTGCAGATGAGACAAACTGCGCTGCAAGGCTTACCGGCAGGAAGACAGAGCTCTTCAGGGGCGTAAAGTATGTGTATCTGCCCCTTGTAAATATACACAGGGTAAAGGACATCCTGTCCGTGATCACGGCCTTTCTTGAGACGATGAGATATATAAGGAACGGCAGGAGCGCTGTGGTGGCCGATATCCTGGCTGCACCGGCTGCATTCGGAGGCTATCTTGCAGCAAGGATAAAAAGAGTGCCGTATGTAGCACTGGTGACTGATCTGCCTGAATACGAATACGGACCGCACGACAGGGCGTACAGGACTGTGAGCGAAATGCTGCTTGCGAGTGCATCGCACTATGTATTTCTGACAGATGAGATGAACAGTAAGGTGAACGATCACAAAAGACCGTATGTCGTGATAGAGGGCATGGCAGATATAAGACAGAAGAGCCGCACCGTGGGAGATAAGAATAAGGACGGGGGAAGGATGATCCTCTATACAGGAAGCCTCGACAGAAAATACGGGATAGAGATGCTGACTGAAGCATTCATAAAGGCAGATATCAAGGGGGCTGAGCTCCATATATGCGGAAGCGGAGAGATGGCAGAAGAGCTGCGACAGGCTTCGGATAAAAACGACAAGATAATATTCCACGGAAGTGTACCTTCGGATGAAGCCGTGAAAATGCAGAAGGCTGCAACACTGCTCGTAAACCCGCGTCCCTCTCATCCCGAATACACGAAGTACTCATTCCCGTCAAAGACCACGGAATATATGTCATCGGGGACAGCTGTGCTGATGACGGATCTGCCGGGAGTACCGGATGAGTACAAAGAGCATGTGTATATCATAGATGATGAAAGCGTGGACGGCATAGCTGACTCCTTAACGAAGGTGCTGTCAAAGCCTGATGAGGAGCTTGAGGCAAAGGCCATGGAAGCATATGAGTTTGTCCTGAATGAAAAGAATAATAAAATACAGGCGG
>JAEEGO010000154.1 GCA_016280355.1 Lachnospiraceae bacterium
CTGCAGACCTACAGGGTCAGTCCTTGCATCCATCATCTCAAGCTGAAGCTGAGTGGTCGCAGCCTCCTGAGGTCCCTTGATCTTTGCTAAAAGCGTCCTCGAACAAAGATCGACGAACTGGGCGCTGTAGGCTATATCAAGGCTTTCTTTATGATCATATCCTGCTAAATATGCAGCACAATATGTTGCGTAATAATGAAAATCTTCCTGCATTATCGATTCACTCCTGCGCCGGTTTTGCCCTGAGTGCCCTGACCTTTCCCGTAGCCGTGATGACGGTTACAAGAACGTATATGGAAGTCAGATCCACAAGTATCGAAGCTATCGTGGTATCTATGCTGTCCAGATCCCTGATATCATCAATATAAGATGACATACCGATGATCGAAAGCACCAGGAGTATCACCGCAGCGGTGTAATATCCTTTTTTATACGGCTGACCTTTGGCAGCCTTTGCGGCATTCAGTCCTATATAAAAATGCAGTTTGAGGATTATGAAAGATATCAAAAGTAAAAGGGCAATAACAACAATGATGGAGATCGCGGCTACTATCTTGCCTTCATCTTCGATGCCGTCCATGGCAAAAGTCTCCTTTGCCTCCATCAGCATCTGTATGAATACCTTAAGAACATCCCAAGCTCCGAGTATGGCCACTCCGAATCCGCCTACGGTAAGGTCATCTTCATATCGTCTGAGTGTCTTTTTATCGTTATCCATGGTCGTTCCCTTTCCCGGAAATGCTTTTTTGAAATCTCCGGCGAAAATCAGCATTTATTTTACCATACCGTAACTTTTCCGGTCAAAGAAACTCAGCTTACTGTTGATCTATAATCTGTTATTTTCCGATGATCCCGGCAACAATCCGCATCATTTTTTGCAGGTTATCAATGTCTGCAGGGATATCCCCTGTTTCAAGCGAATGGTTGGCTCCCTCTATCCTGTGCATCTCAAGCTTCTTTTCCCGGGCTATCCTCTCGAGTGTGGCGTAGTCCGCATAGGGATCCGCATCTGCGCAGAATAAGACGGCTCCTTCATAAGCCACATATCCGTCGATAAGTTCAAGCGGCGAGAAGCATATCTGCTTTGCTTTTATGCCCTTCTTCTTTGCATAAGCCGTGGCAACGACTGTCCCTATGCTCTTTGAAATAAAGACAACATCTGCATCATTCAGATTGCCTGCATCACTAAGAGCCTCTTCTGTCATACGCAGGCACTTATCTAGAGTCTGTTGAAGAAATTCAGGATCCTTTAGCTTTTCCTTGCTCCAGTCGAGACCGTTGAAAGCTATGGATCTCAGTTCATACCCTCCTTTTACGGCAAGCTTTCCGGCATAGTACAGAAGCGGTCTGTCTTTCGTATATCCGACTCCGGGAAATACTATCGCGATCTTTTTCATCTGTCTTTCACCTCATCTTTTCCGTCAGACTCTGCCATCTCCCTCGCATCTTTCACGATATCCATGTCATAACCCATGATCTCCAGAAGCTTTATCGCATTCTTCGATGTCGCGGGTCCCTCAGTCAGTCTGTAGGAGAATTCAACATCATTGTCCGTTATCTTCTCTTCAAAGTGGTAATTATCATAGTACTCTGCCAGTATCCCGGTAAGCTCGATATCATGCGTCGCAGCGTAGCATATCACTCCGTCTGTACAAAGGCTTTTTAATATGGCAGATGACGCTGCTATACGCTCCACGGTATTGGTGCCTTTTAACACCTCATCCACAAAACATAGCAGCGGTGTATTGTCCAGGATTTTTCTCCTGTCGAGTATCTTCTTTACCGACTTTATCTCAGCCATATAATATGAGTCACCCTCCAGGATATCGTCGGAGACAGACATCGATGACATGATAAGGAATCTTCCCGCTCTGTAACTTTCGGCACATATCGTTGCTATGCTCTGACCGAGTATTGCAGCCAGTCCGGCAGCACGCAGGAAAGTTGACTTGCCCGATGCATTGGATCCCGTGATCAGCACTCCCTTACCTGGCTTCGTGCAGATATCGCTTCTTACGGCGTCATCTATAAGCGGATGATAAAGTCCTGACACTTCCATCGTTACCGCACCCTTACCGTCAGATGCATATTCCGGCACGCACCATGCAGCAAGGCTTCTCCTGTACATCGCTATGGCTATGAAAGCATCTATATCTCCCAATGCCCTGAAGAACTCTGATACATCTTCTTTATGTGCGAGCACCTCTCTTTGCATTGAGTTGAATCTTATGAGATCCAGATGGAAGAATATCCTGAGATAATCCAGCACCATATTGACGATGCCGCCCGTGAGTCCCCTGCCTCCCGTCACAAGGAAGCTTCCCCTCGTCACTTTCGAAAGGATTTCAACAGAGCTCCTCAATCTCTTTCTGTAGGTTTTTTCTTCATCATCCTTCACCTTCAGCATGGATCTGGCCGCCTTGTAAGCCTTGATCAGATATACGAAGCAGGCAAGCTGTTCTCCTATCTCCTCTTTACGTCTGAAATAGGTCGAAATGTTCAGTATCAGTACTGCAAGGAAGGAAAGGAGCCCTGCGGTAGGTGATATGAAAATAAGCGCAATGGAAACAACGCCGAGCAGTGCACATATCACATGACCGGCATTGCCGCTGACTCTCACTTCGGAAAGCCCTGCTATAGTGACGGAGGCCGGCTGCTTTATATTATCTCCTATCTCTCCGAGTCTTTTTCTGTACTCATCACACAGAACGTCATCGCTGTCAAAGGAGCGTATCAGGCTGTCCCTTCTTCTTATTTCATCCTCATCTGAAAAAGGCTCACGCAGCATAGCGTAGAGCCTTTCCTCTCCGGCAAGTGACATACAGGTATCGATACGTGCGAGTATCCTGTCCATGTTCATGTCATTCCAGGTCTGATCATATATGGCCGTATCGACATTCCTGTCGGGATCTGCAAGCCATGCATCCTTGAGTCTGTCGAGCTCACCCGGAGCGTAGGATCTCATATGGCTCATATATCGCGCATCTCTCCGATCAGTTTATTGACTTCATTTATTATGGTGTCGGGACTCTCCCCTATGTTGAAGTTTCCGTCTTCATAGAGTATCTTCCCTGCTACCATGGTCATCTTCACATCAGCCTTTGAGCCTGAATAAACGAGATTTTTGGTGATGTTATTCACAGGCTGCATCTCAGGTTTCATCATGTCTATCATGACAAGATCGGCATACTTGCCCTTTGCGAGAACATCGCAGTCATCAAGTCCCATGGCTTTTGCTCCGCCGACTGTTGCCATATAGAGCACATCATTGCCGTCCACAGAGGAAGCATCCTTATCATTCAGCTTTGCAAGTCCCGTCACAAGGAACATCTCACGGAACATATCGAGGCAGTTGTTGCTCGCAGGTCCGTCCGTACCTATGGCAAGCCCGATGTTTTTCTTAAGATATGTCGATATAGGTGCTATGCCTGATGCAAGCTTTGTATTGGAGCCCGGATTTGTGACAACACAGAGTCCGTGTTTTTTGAAGATCTCCATATCGTTATCCGACAGGTAGACACAGTGATATCCGCCGCCGCCGTATTCATAGAGCCCGAGGCTTTCCGTAAATTCCGTCGGTGTGATCCCGTATCTTTCCTTACAGCCATCGACCTCAAAAGCCGTCTCCGAATTGTGCCCCCATACAGGAGCCTTGTATTTGTGCGAAAGCTCTGACAGCCCTTCCAGAAGCTCTTTTGAGCAGGTATATTCGGCATGATAGCCGAACATATATGAGGTCAGCGGATTCTTGCCGTTCAGTTCGTTGTACCACTCCTCCTGCAGTTCAAGTGACTGTGAGAAGTTGTTCATGCTGCCCACCTGCACACATCGAAAGCCGCACTCCTCCGTAGCCTTTGCTATGGGATAGGGCTGCAGATACATGTCAAAGCAGGCCGTGATACCGCTTGTAAGGTATTCCATCACTGCAAGCTTGGTACTCCAGTATATTCCGTCACCCGAAAGCTTTGCTTCCCTCGGAAAGATCGCTTCATTAAGCCATCTGTCAAGTGGCAGGTCATCCGCATATGAGCGCAGGAAAGTCATGCCACTGTGTGTATGGGCGTTCTTGAAGCCGGGCATCAGCAGATTTCCCTTTGCATCTATCTCTCTGTCATACTTAACACCCTGAGGCTCTCCTGAGGCTGCTCCCGCATAGCTGATCCTCTCATCGTCGGTCGTGAGCACTCCGTTTTCGATGACGTCGAATCCATCCGCCATCGTAAGTAGCCTTGCATTGTATATCCTTATCCTGCTCATTCTTCCCTCCATTTTATCGAAATACAAAACAGTGATCAGCCCGTAGTACAGATGGGCTCTCGCACATAAATACAGGTTTTGCCTCGCATGTTCCGCCTCTGTGGCTCTAAGAAATCGCACTTAATTTGCTTTCAAGTCACGGACCGTCGCAAAGTAGCATCCATGCTACTTGCGACTTTCGGGTGCATCCATGCACCCTCATTCCTAATAGTGCAGCACTTTCAAGAGCCAAAACGAGGCTCACAATGGCTCATCAAAACTGTATTTATGCACGAGAGCCCTGTAACGCCTCCGAAAGTGACTCTGTGTATGGCGGACGTAGTATACCCCTGTCCGTGATAATCGCCGTGATCAGGCTGTGATCCGTCACATCAAAAGCCGGGTTGAAACACTTTGCACCCGCAGGCGCCATCGGCTTCTCATACCACATCGTCTTTATCTCCTCCGGATCCCTCTCCTCAATCTCTATGTCATCTCCCGTGGCCGTCTCCGGATCTATCGTAGAGTACGGTCCCAGCACATAGAAGGGTATCCCGTAGTACTTTGCCAGTATCGCAACGCCCGAAGTTCCAATCTTATTTGCGGCATCACCGTTTGCTGCTATCCTGTCGCAGCCCACAAGCACAGCCTGTATCTTCCCCTGCTTCATAAGAAGCGAAGCCATGTTGTCACACACGACCGTCTCGTCCACACCGGCATTCACAAGCTCATACGCCGTAAGCCTCGCCCCCTGCAGCAGGGGTCTTGTCTCATCGGAGTATACATGAAACTCATATCCTCTCTCTTTTCCGAGCAGTATGGGGCCGAGACCCGTTCCGTATCTTGTGGTAGCAAGTGCACCTGCATTGCAATGCGTCAGCAGTCCGTCGCCGTCATGCAGAAGTGACAGCCCGTTCTCGGCTATCTTCATGCACATGGCGATATCCTCTTCATGGATGCTGACAGCTTCCTCATAGAGCCTGTCAGTCAGTTCATCTGCCTTCATACCTGAGGCGGCACCTTCTTTTGCTACCGCCATCTGGCGCTTCAGAGCCCATGAAAGATTGACCGCAGTAGGTCTCGAAGAATCAAGACAGGCTGCATCCTCTTCAAGCTTCGATACCAGCTCTCCGACATCAGATATGCCATAGCCGCCGGCAAGCACTGCCATGCAATATCCGGCAAACACCCCTATGCACGGAGCCCCTCTGACTGCGAGAGTCTTTATGGCATCGTACATCTCCTGTCGTTTGCTTATCTCGAGGAAAACCTCTTCTCCCGGCAGCCTGGTCTGATCAAGCGCTATGATATGCTTCCTGTCATCCGAGAGTCTGACCGGATCGCTTTCCCTGTACTCAAGTCCCATCAGAAGCTCTCTATGGATCTTGTGACAAGCTTTTCAAAAAGCGGTGCTGCTGCCTTGCCTGCAGCTATCACTTCCTCACCTGTGAGCTCGTGATCGGCTATACCTGCAGCAAGATTGCAGACACATGATATACAGCATATCCTAAGCCCCATATGGTTGGCCGCGATAGCCTCTACCACTGTGCTCATACCTACAGCATCCGCACCGAGTTTCTTCAGCATCTGTATCTCTGTAGGCGATTCATATGAAGGTCCCGTAAGCTGGATATAGATGCCCTCCTTCAGAGGGATATCAAGCTTCGAAGCCGCATCTCTTATCTTATCCTGAAGCACGGGATCGTATACATGAGACATATCGGGGAATCTCACACCGAGTTCGTCTATGTTCGGTCCTATCAGAGGGTTGGGTGCAAAGATCGATATATGATCTTTTACCAGCATGAAGTCTCCGGCCTGAAAATCCTTATTGATACCGCCGGAAGCGTTCGTAAGGAAAAGGATACCTGCTCCCATCAGTCCCATAAGCCTTGTAGGAAGTACCACATCCGAGATATCGTAACCCTCATAGTAATGGATACGCCCCTTCATGCAGACAAGCTTTTTGCCTCCTACGGTACCGAATATGAAGCGTCCGTCATGTCCCGGAGCCGTCGAGACCGGAAATCCCGGTATATCACCGTACGGTATCTCACACTCCACCTGCATGTTCTTCGCATAGTCACCGAGTCCCGATCCGAGTATCAGTGCTATCTCGGGCACGAAGTCCGTCCTGCTCTTTACGTATTCCAGACACTTCTGAAGCTTTTCGTATCTCTCGTCCATTTTGTCCCCCTCCTGTTGCTTTAGATATTGTCTATTCCGTCATCGGCCTTATCGTAGTCCTGCGTCTGTGTCACAGTACCGCTCTGATCTACGGCCTCTGCAGTTTCTTCGTCTCTTGTCCGTCTCCTGCCGCGCTTCTTGGAACGGCCGAAGTACTCCTCGTTAAATTCATCCAGGATCCTCTTCGCCTTTTCATACTGGTTGCCGTTCACATATACAACGCAGAGCTCCTTCGCACCGCCATATTCTCTTCTTTTGAGCAGGGGTATCTTTTCCCATCGCTCGAGATATGATATCCTGTTTCGCACAAGGATTGATACCGCCTTGGTTTTCGACTCGATATCAGTAGTCGAGAACAGCTCTATATCATTTACGTCCATCTGGATACCTCCGAGTATTCATTGTAAAAATATATTTTATCATCTGAAAGAGCACATGGCAAAGGAGCATATATGAAATACACACGATACACCATAGAGACAACAACCGAAGCAGAGGATCTTATATCCGCATCCCTTTCGGAGATCGGAATAGAGGGTATAGAGATAGCCGACTCCACTCCCTGGAGCAAAGAGGAGCTTGACGAGATCTTCGTAGACGAAGTCCCCGTCAACAAGGATATTCCGGAAGGTATCGCCTATGTCTCGTTCTATCTTTCAGAAGAAGACGACACGGAGACCATACTGACTGAAGTGAAAACAGCCCTTGAGGATCTGAGATCATTTCCCGGGATCCCCTGCGGCAGTCTCAAGGTGACAAGCAGCGATATAGCCGATGAAGACTATCTCAATTCCTGGAAGGAGTATTTCCATGCCTTTGACATTGAGCTTAAAGACGGCAAAACGATGAGGATCACTCCTTCATGGGAAGAGGATGCATCATCAACAGATACCGGTGATGACACGATACTGATCCGCATGGATCCGGGCACGGCCTTCGGTACCGGAGCTCACGAAACTACAAAGCTGTGTATAAAGGCATTGGACAGATACGTATCTGCCGGGGCAGATATCCTCGATCTCGGCACAGGCTCAGGCATTCTCTCCATAGCAGCCTATAAATTCGGTGCATCACATATCAGCGGCACTGATCTTGATACGAACACCATACCTGCAGTTGAAGACAATATGGAAAAGAACGGCCTTAAGGAAGCAGGCTTCCGCCTGATCATCGGAGACGTGGTAACCGATGCCGCGCTAAGGCAGGAGCTCGGTCAGTCACACGACATAGTCGTCGCCAATATACTTCCCGTGGTACTCGTACCGCTGACATCGGTCATTCGTAAGCTCGTACGTCCGGGTGGCATCATTATCTATTCGGGCATACTCATAGAAAAAGCGCCCGAAGTCAGGCGGGCGCTTGAAGATAACGGTTTCAGTATTATTGAACAGAACGACCTTGGCGAATGGTGTGCC
>JAEEGO010000155.1 GCA_016280355.1 Lachnospiraceae bacterium
CTCTTACTCTCCTCTTCCTGCTTCTTCCATCTGGCCTGTTTTTCCCTGAGCCGCTTTTCTTTCTGCTTTCTTACAGCCTCCTGCTCCTGCGCGGACATATGCCGGTCTGTGGCATCCTTGGCCCAGGCTCCCTCATTAGCTTCCCTTTGCTTTATCGCCTCCAGTGCAGATGCACACAGATTGTCCTCTCCAAGCTTCGCCTTGGTCCTGTTTGCCTTGTATCTTGCGACCACGTCTTCTCCCGGCACAAATCCGCCGGTAAGCCTTGACTGGTTCAGAAGAGCTATCTGGTTGTACAGTTTTCCCATTTCCGGGTCATTGGTCTTGTCGGCCTGGTCCACCAGATCCATCGCACTCATATTCATCAGCCCGTTGATCTCATCTTCGGTGAGATTTTCGTTACCGGCCAGCTCCGGATAGGTCATAAAATACGCTGCACAATCATAGATCGTGCTCCACTTGCAGCGGATCTCCTTCAGCTGCTTCTCATTCAGAGCACAGTTTGCGTTTCCGTCCTTCATGAGGGTCTCATATTCCTGGAAGTACTCCTCGGGGATCTCGTGCACAGCGTAGCACACCAGTCTCACATCAAAGTAATCTTCTGACAGCATATCATTTCTGTCATTGAGAGTAAGCTGATTCATATCAAAGTCTATCAGCAGCTCAAAGACTCTCTCCAGAGCCCGGCTCTTGTTCTGCTTCTGCTCTGGCGATGCTGTCTTCAGATTGGTCACCGTGATGCCGTTGTAGGTTGCCCAGGCCTCATCCTCACTGTCGTTTTTGAAATATGTCAGTATACTCGTTAACGCTCTTGCTTTCCTGCCGCCGGTGGTGTCCTTGGCGATATGATTCTTCCTCCATTCTTCCGGTCTGGCAGTCGATCTTTCCTCTACCATTTCAGACCTCTGATAGATGACGGAATCTAATGCAAGCATGTTCTCCCTTATCTTTGCCTTATCCGCCTTGACATCCCATACAGGTGCTTTCTCTCCGCCCTGCTTCTCACTGCGGACTATCATGGCTTTTTTCTGCTCGCCGGATCTCTCCTCCTTCTTCTCCTCTTCCTGCTGTTTCTGCTGTTTCTGCTGTTCCTGCTCTTTCTTCTCCTGCTCCATCTGATGCAGCTGCTGCTCCTGCTGCATCTGCTGCTCTCCGCCGGCCTGATGCATCTGAACCGGCTCATCCCCCAGCTTCGGGATATAGATGTGATGCTTCACGGCATCCAGACCCAGTACGGGATCACTCTTGCTCTTTGTGATGCATATGCCCTTCGTCTGGGCAAGGTTCAATGCTCCCGCACGGAGCTCCTCTTCTCTGGTATAGCTGTAGCCTGCATGCTCATCGTACTGCAGATCAGGATAATCCTGCTTCATCTCTTCAGGGCTCTTCAGCTTCGAGAACCAGGTGATGGACAGATTGCTGCCTGCGATGTCTCTGGAGAAGAGAGACTCCACGGGTTCGGTCACTTCGCTGGCGGGCTGGCCCTCACCCACGAGAGAGTCCAGATAAGTGAGGTTGTCACCGTCTATCTTTGTGATGGTCACGTAGTGCTGTCCTGTTGGTTTGTACATAGCCACCAGATTGCCTGTCTGCAGTATGTCGTTTATCTGCTTCGTGAAGACAGCCTTCTGGGCCTCATAGGCTTCGATATCCTTCTGCTCCATACCGCCTCCGAGCCTGAACTCCATCTGGTTCAGCACGAAGTCCTTCCTCTTTTTCATGAAGAAGTCTGCCACCTCGAAGATGCTGCCGTTATTCTTTGCATTCTCTCCCATGAACTTATAGAGCTCTTTAAGATTGTCATTGTACCAGTCATTATCTACCTGTACGCCTGCGAGAGCATTGACCTCCTCCAGGGTCTTCAGTTCACCGGGGCCGGGCTTGAATCCGCGGATATCATACTGGTTGACGGGCTGTGTCAGCTGTCCGTCAGTCAGCTCCACGAATTTGTTGAAAAGCGCTGCTCCCGAGCAGGCCCAGCAGTTAAGATACCCCTGAGGCTCGTAGACCGTACCGGCTGCGAGGGTTGCCTCGGCGTGATATACCGGCCCCTGCGCCACGGCCTGCTGTCCGGCATTCTCCTGCTCCTCCTGCTTCTTCTGCTCTTCCTTGATCTCTTCCTTTTTCTCTTCCTTCAGCTCCTCTGTCTTCTCTTCTTCCTCTGCTTCAAGCTCATTAAGCGCCTGTGACAGAGCATCTCCTGCGAGGTTCTTTGCCTTTACCTCTTCGCTGTCTTCTTCGCCCTCCTCTTCGAGCTCTGCAAGGGCCATTGCCAGGGCATCCCCTGCGAGGCTCTTTGCCTTCGCTTCTTCCTGCTTTGCCTTCGCTTCTTTATCGTCCCTGCTTATCTCGTACTCGGCATGGATCACGCTCTCTTTCATCTCATTTTCGTAGAGCTGCCTTGCATCAGGACTCAGATCCTGCTTTTCTCCGTATACGTAGCTCCTCACCTCGTCAGCCAGTGCGACCTTTGCCCTCAGCCTTTTGACCTTCTCCTCGTATCCGGCCACATCTGCCTTCTCGGCCATAAGTTTCTTTTTACTTCCGCCCTCGGGCAGATCCTTTATGCGTCCGGACAGAGTCCTCCTGTCTCTCTCAACCTTCTCCAGTTCTGCCTTGGCCTTTGCCCAGAGCACGGAGGCCCGTCTTATCTCATCCGCTTTTTTCTCATCTGCATAGAGGGCTACACGCCTTTTTCGGATCTTCTCTGCGCCTGCTACACCCTCCTTGTCGTCCAACTCGAGCATCATACGGCTCATGTTCGAATAAGTATCCGCACAGCTCCTGCCCCAGCTGAGCTTTTCTTCTTTGGTCTGCCCCTTCTGTTTCCTCTGCTGCGTCTCTCCGGAGAAAGTATTGCAGAACTGACCGTATACGGATGCCAGTGCCGTCAGTGTATTGCTTCCCGTGACGTTCTGTCTTATACTGTCCCTCTCCTCCTGCGTGAAGACATCGCTTTCGAAGAAGTCGGGATACTCCTTCCAGATGTTCTGGAAACTGTGGACCAGGATTATGACGGGATAGAGTTTCTCGTGATTCTTCTTCAGATAGTCGTAGGTCAGCATCTCATCGGTGATCTTTATGGCAGCGATCTCCTTGCCTATGCGGCGGAGCACCCTGTTCCTGCGCTTTACATTACCCGACATGTAGTCATCTATATCGCGCTGATTCTTGAAAAATGCATCTCTGCTCTCTTCAGTGGGCACCCCCTGCAGGTCATACTTCACGGGTCTTAACAGACACGAGAACGACCTGAGATCACCCGCACCCTGGGAGGCGTCTCCGAAATACCTTGCCCAGACTTTCTTCTGGCTGTCGGACAGTGCTGTCTCTGTCAACCGTTTCATCTCTTTCATCAGGAGTCTGGTCCTGACCTCCGCATCCTGCGCATCAGGGAAGTATTCCTGCATCAGCTCCTTTTCTTTCGCGAATTCGTCTGCAGAGGCGCTGTTATCTTCTGCTTTCAGATGCTTACTCTTTTCTCCCTTATATTCCTCGATCTCATCCTTGCCCTTGACCATATCGACGGACAGGTATTTATTGTAGGCATAGTAACTCGTAGCCTCGAGCACGTTCGTATCCTTTCGCCTGCCGGCCATACGGATGTTCATGGCAAGCGCGCCCCCTTTTGCAAACCTTGACAGTCTCTCGTGGACCTCCTTGTCCGCCGGCACATTGCCTTCTCCGTCATAATACGGATAAAAGATATTATCGCTCGTGGAATCCAGCTTTTTTCCGGTGAGGCGCTTGTCATTCACCGCTATACTGACGGGATCGTTCATATTGTCTTCGAATGCAACGTAGCCTCTGACCATCCCCTGAGCCATGGTGGACAGTCCTCTGATATGGGCATACTGCTCTTCGGTCAGAGGGATGTTCCACTGCTTGAAGCTGTCGAGCGTCACCGAATAATCATGCAGAGCATAGACCATGGATCTTTTGTGCCAGAACTCCGGCTTTTCTATATCCGGATCATCGGGGCACCTGTACTCCAGCATCTTTTCCGGAGTGATCGACATTATCTCGTTAAGCAGAGCCTTACCCCTGCCCCGTACTTCTTCTCTTATCTCAGGGTCCACATCCCCGCTTTCCTTATATCCGGAAAAGACAGCCAGCAGCTCGTAGTCTGTCAGTCCTGTCTGCGGAGATCTTTTCTCCTCGCCAAACGGGATCTCACGGAAAATATTGATGTAACGATCGTCTCCGTTGATCTGTCTTATCCCGGCACGCCCTGCACATTGCGCTGCGGCCTGCTTTGCTCCTCTGAGCCTGTCCAGGCTCCCGTCCCACAGCTCATGGTATCTCCTGCTCTTGGCCTTCAGCTTCTTGAAGTCTGCGAGCTTCGAATAGAACATATCCAGAGGCATGC
>JAEEGO010000156.1 GCA_016280355.1 Lachnospiraceae bacterium
ATCAAGTGATCAGAAAAGGAGAAAGAACCATGAAGAAGAACAATATTATGGGAAGACTCAGATACCCGATGGCAATGCTGTCACTGGTGGCGGCTACACTGGCAAATCCCGTGATGGCATTTGCAGAGGGAGGCGGCGGAAGTGTCGACTTTTCCGGAGCAGCCACTCCTGTAGTGAGCCTTATTAACAGCCTTCTTGGACCCATCATCAGCGTGGTGGTGGCTGTAGGTGCGGTATACTGTGTCATACTCGGCGTGAAGCTTGCAAAGGCTGACGAGCCTCAGGAGAGAGAGAAGGCAAAGATGGCACTGAAGAATGCTATCATCGGATTCTTCCTTATCTTCATCCTGATCGTAGTGATGAGGCTTATGGTACCCACGCTCGTAGACTGGGTCAACAGCAACAGCAACGGCATGGGCGATATCACGATATCCCAGTAAGAGAATATGAGCAGAGGAGGGGCGGTGTCTCAATATCATAAAAGGATGCTGTCCCTTCTGCTTGTGCTGGTAATGGCTCTGCCTCACACGGGCTGCGGATCGCTGCTCTCCAAAGCGGATCCGAATGCATACGATCCAAAGGAGACCGTGAGCAAAGCCACTGTCAGCAAAGGCAGAGTCGGGAGAAAAGAGAAAAAGGTCATCGATTATTCCACGGATAGATTCAGCATCGGTGGAATAAATGCGTTTTATATCCTGCCCGGGCTTGAGAACATTCCTGATGCAATGGCGGAGTTCCAGGTCATCGACTACACACCGCGGGGAGAGTTCGTCTATTATTACGTGACCCCCTGCTACATGGATCCGGGCGGACTGGAGACATATAATGGCAAAGACGGGAGCAGAGGAACAGTAAAGGACCGGACGAAGGTAGATGTTCCTGAGGGCAGGAGAGAGGACTACGACTATGATGCCGCGGTACTGATGACGTACAATCCCGGGACCGGAGAATACAGAGTCCTTTATGCCAAAGCCTTTCAGATAGACAAGCAGAAGGAATTCGACCCGGCGACGGAGGGAAGACCCTACTACTATCTCTCAAACGAAGGCTCGGATAAGGATCCATACAGGACCTTTATCCAGGAGAGGATACTCTGCTGCAAGGTGGCGGGACAGGACGAATACCTGCTGGTGGAGCAGGGCAGTCTCACCGGGACGGTATTTGATGTTGAGGGCAATGTGCTGAAGACCGTGTCCTTCCGTGCGACTCTGAATAACGAGGCCGGAGAGAAGAAAAATGAGCTGATCGAGCTGAGGGAGGAAGCCGAGGACGAGGGAGAACACAAGCTGGACGATGATGAGTTCAGGGCACTCGCGGAGGGCGAGGAGGAGGTACAGCAGGATACCGTAGATCCCAATACCATGAACGTCCTCATCACCGGAGCTGTCATGACGGAAAGATATGAAAGCTATCTGGGTGTCACCTACTTCCTGGGAGGAGATCTTTTCAAGGCTGTGCCGGCTGTGATCTCGTCCACCTGTATGGTATACAGGCAGAGCCTGAACGAAGAGGACGGCGGGGTCCCGTATGTATCCACCAATCTGAATTCGGAAGCTCAGAAAGAGATGTGGATGTCACTCGACGGTAGATTCTTCAAAGACTACAAGGAACTCGAGAGTGCCGATGGCTACAGCATGGAGGGTATCAAGACCGGCAGATACGGAAATGCATATAAGGACAGCTTCACGCCCTTCATGAACGTAATGGGAGAGGATGAGGCATCATTTCTTGTGGGAATGCCATATTTTCTGCAGGTACCGGGAGAAGTGACGGATCGGGACTATGCCGAAAAACTGTTTGATGCATATAAATACAGCTACGGAACCGGTGGAAGCCACAGCTACAATATTCCTATGTTTATCTGGCGCTGGATAAACTCCATATATGGATCCTATGCTGATGATAAGACAGCAAAGAAAATAAAGTGGGGGGCCGACAACTATGAACCGGCAAAAAAGCTCGCCTCAGGACTCAATTTAGAGGATATATTAAATAATACGACCCGCAATGTGAAGCGCGGGATACAGGCTGTTGCCGCCGATGCTCTCACGAGGAAGATGAATGAAGAGACTGTATCCGCCAATTCCCTTGAGGATCTCATATCCTATTTCTCCTCACTGCACTACCTTCCAAAGCCGGGAGAGTATTCGAATGACAACGGTATGAATAAGGCTCCGCTGGGTTTCGAAGTAAGTGACGGAGAGGGCGAGGATGAGGATGATACAGATGAAGACTGTGGCATCGTGATGAGATCCGATCATGTGGTGACTGTGGTGTCAAAAGCTGAGGGCAGAGAGCTCTTCCTCTCACCTGTGGACTACTTTCCGGAGAGTCATGAGGATGGGGAGCAAAGACGTTTTCTGGTGGAAGTTGAAACCAACACGGATAATATCGACCTGGCTAAGGATACTCCGGGGCTAAAGATGCTGCCATATGAGCTCTCTCCATCGCTGAACCGTACAGTCTATGTGTACGATACGGCAGGAGCAGACAATGAGCTGAAGGATTTAAAGAGCACAGCGGGACTTTCGGAGGATCAATCGAAGGCGATAGATGAGCTGAGCCTCCTGATGAGGACTTCTCCCGATATCTGGGAAAAGGTGAAGCTGGGGTGGTTCATCAGTCAGGTCACCGGAGATATGAATGATATCATAGACACTGTGTCGGCAGATGCTGCGAAGGCCAGAGATGCCGGAAAGATCTCCGGGGACGATTATAAGAAGATAACCGATCTCCTCAGGGATATAAGGAACGACGCGAAGAAAAGAGATGCCTATGAAGCCTTCAAAAAGGCCAGAGAGGATGCGGCAAAGAAACATAAGGACGGAGAGCTCTCCGACAGCGAATACGAAGAGATAATAAAGACCATAGATAAGGCCGAGAAGGAGAAGCTGGGTCTTAATGATGAAGACTGGGAGATGTTCCAGAAGCTGGTGGCGGGGAGTCAGATGATAGCCGATGTACAGAAGGCTCTGACTGAGGCCGGAGCAATAGGCAAGAAGGATACACTGGACCGGATAGAGGAGCTCTCAAAGAAGATACCGGAGGAGATAAGGGAAGGTACACTTTATCTCTGCGCGGGATTCCGTATCATGATCCAGAGCACCGGGAACATACCGCTGTCCTACAAGGCCGTATTCCCCGAAGGAGCCGCAGTGGATGCCGGAAACGGAGCGGGACATGAGACCGCAGGCGGCAGCATGGACTCTCACAAGGACGGAGTGATAGTCACATCGGAAAGTAACGGGGACTGGTTCGATGGCAACGCTTACATGATAGGATACAGAAGTGCAAACGACATGGATCTCTTTGACAGATATACGTACGGGACACCGGTGGATCTTTCTTCGATGGAGTACAGGAAAGGCGATGAGGTGAGATCCATAGTAGTGCTCATGACCGACAAGGGTGCGAAATTCCTGGAAAGGAATCCGTCCCAGGCGACCAGTCATCACTACAGCCGTGATGATCTTAAGAACATGATGGGAGACTATAACGGTCAAAAGCTCTACGAATCGGCGGGTGAGCATAAACATACCGAACTGAAGAATATATATACTCCGCTGCCCTTTGATCAGCGCGGAAACGAAGCCTATGAGAGTGTGAAGGCAGAGAAGGATCTGCCGGATGAGGTGAATGAGGATGATTTCCGCGGATTCCTGACCAACAGGATGCTGGTCACCTCGACGGGATATACGAGAGACACCGAAAACCTGATGACAGATGCCATCAGACAGGGGATCGCAAGGGTCACGGCAAGCGACGACTCCGCTAAAAGGCAGCAGAGTGAGCTCCTTGAGGTCTCTGGGGGAAGTGTGAACGAGAGATACACGGGCCATCTCAGCTCCTCGAAGAATATAAGCCTGATATCCCTTGACAAGGCTCTCATCTGCTCGGTGACCGGAGGAACGAAGATCCTGGATCTGAACCACGGCACCGTGGCTGACGATATTGAGGGATCATACTTCAGGGCATATCAGAGAGGGAAGACAGATAAGTTCTCCCTGCTGGGCTTCTCCAGCACCGACTACAGCTACCTGGATGTGGATCTGCCTCTGGCCAAGATATACACTCTGGACTATGAGAACGGTGAGCTGGACCGGACAGTGATAGAAGCCTTTATGAATATGGCAGACCAGTATGCAAAGGACTATCTCTACAGGGAATACAGGACAGTGCTCACAGAGTCCGGAGA
>JAEEGO010000157.1 GCA_016280355.1 Lachnospiraceae bacterium
AAGAATCCCGATTTTGTTAAAAAATCCGATGAGCAGAAGGAAAAAGACTGGGAGTTCACCGCGAAGATGGCATGCATCATAGAGGATCTCTATCAGGGTAACAAGAACCTGCCCGAAGGATGCGAGGAAGAGGCCGGCGGCCACAATGCGATATGCGGCGGATTCCAGGGTCAGAGACAGTGGACGGATCACTGGCCCAACTGCGATTTCCCGGAGGCTATACTCAATACAAGCTTTGACTGGAATGGTGCAAGGGAGCCTTTCATACTCGCTACGGAGAACGATACGCTTAACGGCGCGAGCATGATGTTCATGAAACTGCTGACAAACAGGGCACAGATGTTTGCCGATGTGCGTACATACTGGAGCGGCGCGGCAGTAAAGAGAGTGACAGGCTATGACATCACCGGCAAGGCAAAGGATGCGGACGGCTTCATACATCTTATCAATTCAGGTGCATGCTGCCTCGATGCCTGCGGTGAGGTAAAGGATGAAAACGGCAACCCCGTGATGAAGGAATGGTACGATGTGACCGAGAAGGATATCGAGACCATCATGAATGCCACGGAGTGGTGCCCTGCGGATAACGGATATTTCAGAGGAGCAGGTTATTCTTCGAGATTCCTTACAAGGGCTGAGATGCCCGCAACGATGATCAGACTGAACCTGGTAAAGAATCTGGGCCCCGTACTGCAGATAGCAGAAGGCTGGACGATCAATCTGCCGGATGAAGTATCGGATGTACTCTGGAAGAGAACAGACTACACATGGCCCTGCACCTGGTTCGCTCCGAGGTGCGACGGCAAAGAAGGATCGCCTTTCAGGAATGCGTATGATGTGATGAACAATTGGGGTGCAAACCACGGTGCGATCAGCTACGGACATATAGGTGCGGACCTCATCACCATGGCATCAATGCTCCGTATCCCGGTATGTATGCATAACGTTCCGCTCAGCGATATCTTCCGTCCGGCAGCCTGGAATGCCTTTGGTTCGGACAAAGAGGGAGCCGACTATCGTGCATGTGCAGCATACGGACCGCTTTATAAGACGATACGTTAAAAGTTTTCAGTATTCACAAGGGTTCCCACTGATATGTGGGAACCCTTGATTTTTTAAATTTCTACTTGACGAAACGTTTCGCGTATTGTATATTATATTTCGTAGTGAGTACCGCGAAAAACGGCAGGCTGCGATACAATAACAGGTCTTGGTTTTGGAGGTTTCATAATGAGTGTTGATGCAAGTAAAGTACCACAGATTACACTGAGCACAGGTCAGAAGATACCCTGCATAGGTATGGGAACCTTCGGATCGGATCGTTTCACTGCAGAAGAGGTCAGCAATGCAGTGGCAGGAGCTATACGCATAGGCTACCGCATGTTTGACTGCGCTTCTTGCTATGGCAATGAGGATCAGATAGGAGAGGTGTTCACCAACGCGTTCAACGAAGGCGCGGTAAAGCGTGAAGAGCTCTTCATCATGACAAAGGTATGGAACGATATGCACAGGAAGGTCGAAGAAGCTGCAAAGAAGAGCATCGCCGATCTGAAGTGCGATTATATCGATCTGTATTTCATACACTGGCCTTTCCCGAACTATCATGCACCGGGGTGCGATGTGGATTCAAGGAATCCCGACAGCAAGCCTTTCTCGGTAGCTGAGTTCATGGATACATACCGCCAGATAGAGGCTCTGGTAGACAAGGGTCTCGTAAAGAACATCGGTATATCAAATATGACCATACCGAAGCTCGAGCAGGTCATCGATCAGTTCCGCATCAAGCCTGTGGCATGCGAACTGGAGCTTCATCCCTGCTTCCAGCAGCAGGAGCTCTTTGATTACCTTGTGGCTCACAACATACAGCCCATCGGCTTCATGCCTCTGGGATCACCCCAGCGTCCTGAAAGGGATATGCTCGCTGAGGATATAGCAGACATGCAGGTGCCCGAGTTCAAGGCTATCGCCGAGGCTCACGGAGTACATCCCGCTATCATAGCACTGAAGTGGGCAGTACAGAGGGGACAGATCCCGATACCTTTCTCTATCCATGAGATGGAGTATACGAGCAATCTGGAGTCTACCGTTACGGAGCCTCTTACAGATGAAGAGATGGCAAAGATCGCTACACTCGAGAAGAACAACAGACTGGTAAAAGGTCAGGTGTTCCTGTGGCCGGGTGCTACGGACTGGCATGATCTCTGGGATGAGAACGGGACCATAACAGACTGTCCCGATGCGAAATAAGAAATAAACGGGGTTCGTTCTTTGGAAGCGGCATGGACGTTTGAGTACAGACGGGAGACCGACCGGACGAAACGCGCAGAGATCCTGAAAAGGATCGCGGCCGAGCAGACCGGCGACCGGAGCGCAGAGATAAGGCAGAAGCTCTGGGACGCACGGTATGATAAGAAGAACGGATACGACGTCGATTATTTCATAAGAGGATTCGTCACTTTACAGTCGCTCAACAGGAGAGTTTATTTTCCGGGCGAAAAAAGACGTCTGAAAAGAGAGATCGACGGTATAAAAAAGGACTGGCAGTTCGAACTGTGTGAGTCTTATGGGGAGACAGGTGCGAAAGCACTGTACGATGAATTGTATAATCTGGTGCTTCTTTATATGGAGCTGTGCAGACGAGATAAGACGTACAACTCGATCCTTTGGGGAATGGGTCATATATCGGAAAACAAACAGACAAACAAGATCATCGGCGAGATAAATGAAGTTGCCTGGATCATACCTGAAAAGATCGGGGCGGGGGATGAGTTGAAACCTTTCCCGGATGCCGCGATGGACGCTCTGAAGTCGGTATATCCGAACGAGATGTCCGAATAGTTGCAGGGAAGATAAAGGCAGATTGGAGGAACGATAGTGGAGAAGATCAAACAAAATGCGATCGTGAAAATGATTGGCTTCAACAGGTGCGTACTGCTTCTGGTGCTTGTCCTGATGTATGTCATCTTTTCACTTCTTGTGCCGGGGTTTGCCGGGATGGCACGTATCATGAGCATACTGAATTACGTGTACTTCCTCGGATTCCTGTCTCTCGGAGTTACATTCGTCATTGCAACGGGAGGCATAGACTTCTCTATCGGTCCCGTCATGTTCTGCTGCGGACTGATATCGGGATACTCCATGCTGAATAAAGGGGTACCTGCTCCGCTGGCACTTTTGCTCAGTATCCTCATCGGACTGATCTTCGGTACGGTCAACGGATATCTGGTGGCGTACTGGACGGTGCCGCCTTTCATAGTTTCAATGGCTTCCATGAACATAGCAAAGGGAGTGGCTGCGGTTTATACCAAGACACAGTCGGTCAGCTGGCCCCTTTCCACTGATCCGGTTTACGGGTGGATCAGAAACCTGGTGAGCTTCAACGGATTCCCGGTGGGTCTGGTGATATTCCTGATCGCCGCCGCCATATGCCTGATAGTACTCAACAATACAAAGGCCGGCAGATACATACTCTGTCTCGGAAGCAACCGCGAAGCGGTCCGACTTTCGGGAGTGGACACCAAGAAGTGGGAGATGCTGGCATATATGATCTGCGGACTGCTGGTAGGAATAGCTGCGATATTCTTCGTATCTGCTTATACAACGGTGCAGCCCGGATACGGTGATCAGTACAACAACGAAGCGATCGCAGGATGCGTCATGGGAGGTACTTCCATGGTGGGTGGTCTTGCTTCCATAGGAGGCACGGTGATAGGTGTCTTCATCATATCTCTCCTGCAGGAGGGTATACTTGCTCTCGGATTTGCCAAGGATGTGCAGCTGATAGTGACCGGACTCATAGTCATAGTGGTCGTATACCTGGATGTCATGGCACGCCGCAGGAAGAATTAAGAGGAGGGACATGTAATGGGTGATACGATCTTAGTAATGGAAGACATAGACAAGACCTTTCCCGGTGTCCATGCGCTCGATCATGTACATTTCGATGTGAAGAAGGGTGAGGTACACGCTCTCATGGGAGAGAACGGTGCCGGCAAGTCTACACTGATGAAGGTGCTGACCGGTATTTATACGAAGGATTCCGGAAGCATCACATATGAAGGCAAGGAAGTAGAGTTTCACAATACAAGAGAGGCTCAGGATGCAGGTATCGTCATAGTGCATCAGGAGCTCAACATGGTGGGAGATCTCACCGTGGCACAGAACATCTTCATCGGAAGGGAGTTCATGAAGGGCTTCCGTATAGATGACAAGAAGATGATAGAGGAGTCTATGAAGCTCTTTGATGAGCTGAAGATAGAGATAGACCCCAGAGCAAAGATGAGTGACCTCACTGTAGGTAAGCAGCAGATGTGCGAGATAGCAAAGGCTATATCGCATCAGGCAAAGGTCATCATATTCGATGAGCCTTCGGCTGCACTGACGGAGAAGGAGATAGAGGATCTCTTCGTCATCATCAGGGATCTGAGAGAAAAGAACCTCGGCATAGTATATATCTCTCACAGAATGGATGAGATAAAGGTGATCACTGACCGTGTGACCGTCATGAGAGACGGCGGTTATGTAGGAACCCTCATCACCAAAGATTGTACAAAAGAAGACATCATTAACATGATGGTCGGACGAGTGATATATGAAGAGCCGAAAACCCAGAGTGCCGTCCCGAAGGATGCTCCGGTAGTACTTAAAGTGGAGCATCTTAACGCGGGACGTATGGTAAAGGATGTGAGCTTCGAACTTAAAAAAGGAGAGATACTCGGATTCTCCGGCCTGATGGGTGCCGGCCGTACCGAGACTGCAAGAGCTCTCTTCGGAGCTGATCCCAAGACCAGTGGAGACATATACGTGAACGGAGAAAAGGTCACGATCAACTCTCCTCAGGATGCCGTGAAGCATGGTATAGGTTATCTTTCCGAGGACAGAAAGCGCTACGGTATAGTGGTCCAGAAGACCGTCACGGAGAACTCTACTCTGGCTTCGATGGAAGACTATATGAGCGGACTCTTCATCAACAAAGGCAAAGAGAAGAAGGTGACCGAAAAGTATATCGATGAGCTCAAGACAAAGACGCCCAGTCCGGATCAGCTTGTAGTCAATCTGTCCGGAGGTAACCAGCAGAAGGTGGTCATAGCGAAGTGGCTCGTAAGGAACTGCGACATACTTATATTCGATGAGCCTACAAGAGGTATAGATGTCGGTGCAAAGAACGAGATATACAAGCTCATGAACAGGCTGGCATCGGAAGGCAAGTCAATAATCATGATCTCTTCGGAGATGACGGAGATACTCCGTATGAGTGACAGGATAGTAGTAATGTGCGAGGGTGAGAAGACCGGAGAGCTGGATATATCCGAAGCTACTCAGGAGCTCATCATGGATAAGGCTACGCGCAATATATCATAGGAGGAACACGGATAATGAAGAAGAGAAAATCAGGATTTTTATCTGATCAGAGATTCATAGTACTTCTCGTGATCATTGCGCTGGTCATCATATACATGATATTCAGCCCGGAGTTTCGTAAGT
>JAEEGO010000158.1 GCA_016280355.1 Lachnospiraceae bacterium
AGCTTGATCTTATCTCTGCTTCTCGGGAAACATCTGGATTCAATAAATGCTTCATATTCTTCGAATGACGGCTCGGTATTTTTGCCAAAAGCTCTGAAGATGGGCTTATCGATATAGTTATGTATGATCACCTTGCGTTTCGGCTCATCTATATCGATTATGGTACATACCATATCTTTATACATGTAATAAAGGCGAAGTTTGAGCTTATTCCCAGGGATCTGCAATTTCCCGGGAAGATCCGTATCACGTTTGAGTATTTCGATCAAGGGAATTATAGGTCCTGTGACAGGCTTATTTCCGGCCTCCCAACGTTCGACTGTCGGTTTCGAACACCCGACAAAGGCAGCAAATTCCTTCTGGGTCATTCCCAGTTGATTGCGTATTTCTTTAATGGCACTTCCTTCGACAGAAGCAGGGATCACATATTCTTTCATATCCCAACCCTCCTTGAAACAAGCTTACCATTATTTTGATGGTAAAACAAGACGTATCTGCCATTAAATTGATGGCTTCCTCAGGTCTTAAGTCCGCATCTCATGCTTATGAAGTATAGAGCTCGCTTTTGCAATGCGGGCATACTTCGTGCGCTCCGCTCGAGAACACGCCTCCGCAAATCCTGCATGTCTCTTCCCTCGGCTTCTCGAGATCGCTCGAGCAGCGGAACGACTGCAGCATCGGATCCTCCTCGGGATGCAAAGGCAGTATCTGTAAAAACCTGACAATAAAGAACAAAGTAACGCCAATAAGTGCGATATAAAGCAGAAACATTGTAATATCGCTCGTCCCCGGATAAGAAGTAAAAGAAAAGGCCGAAAAAAGAACAGATGCCAGACCCAGCCAGATCGCACAGCCTTTTTTCCATCTCTTTGCATCCTCGATGGTATACGGTCTGTCACTGAAATAATACATCGGCCTGCCATCAACATAATAAACGTACCGGTGCGCCCCATAATACATATGCGTTCCAAACTGCGGATTGTTCCTTCTCTTCGCTCTGGTTTTAAACTTTCTGTATGGATTCATGCCGTTTCTCCAGGTTGTGAGTAAGATCAAATCTTGTTCCCATTACTCTGATACTGTTCATGGAAACATCCTCATCATACAGTTTATAGTAATAATTCAACTTTGACTTGGCCTTGCCTTTTGAAATCTATACATCTTATTCTTTTTCCGCTTCCTGGATGATCCGCTTTGCGACTTTGACTGCCTCGGAGGCGTCTGCGGAGTAGCCGTCAGCTCCTATATCCCAGCAGAAGTCCTCTGTGACGACGGCACCGCCTACCATGATCTTGCCCTTGAAGCCGCGCTCTTTCGCGTAAGCTACCACGTTCCTCATCTCGTTCATCGTGGTAGTCATCAGTGCCGAGAGACCGATGATACCTGCATTCTCGGCAAGGGCAGTATCCACGATCGTTTCCTTCGGGACATTCTTTCCGAGATCAAATACATGAAATCCGTAGTTCTTCAGCATGAGGACTACGAGGTTCTTGCCTATGTCATGAATGTCGCCTTCGACTGTAGCTATGACTACTACAGGCGCGTCTTCATCGGAGCTTCCGGTCGCAAGATGAGGCTCAAGCACTCCTATGGACATCTCCATCGTCTCCGCAGAGGCGATGAGTTGCGGCAGGAAATACTTGCCCTTGTCAAAGAGTTCTCCCACCTCGTTTATGGCAGGTATCAGGGCATTGTCGAGTATATCCTTTGCCTCCGCACCGTCTTCAAGTGCTTTATTTGTTATATCCTCTATGCTGCCTTTCCTGCCCTTGAGCACCGCGTTTTTTACATTGGATATCGGATCATCCTGATCCGTCTGCGCTCCGTCCTTTGCACCTGCGGCATCACTCTTTGCTCCCGAAGCCAGACTCTCCTTTGCTGCCTCCTTGAGCTTTGCTTCAGCCGCCATAGCCTCGGCATGCTCGTTCATGTACTCTATGTACCTTATATCCGCTTCGGGATGGTTCATCAAAAGATCGGCTGAGAGCGCCGTTCTTATCATCACATCCTGATTCGGGTTCATGATGGCAGATGTCAGATGTGACTGTATTGCCATGGACAGAAAGGCCGCATTCACATTTATACGCTCAGGCAGACCGAAGGAAATATTAGACAGTCCGCAGGTAGTCGCAAGTCCCATACTGTGGCAGTACTCTATGGTTGCCAGGGTTTCCTTGGCCGCTTCCTTGATGGCTCCCACGGTCCCTACGAGTCCGTCCACTATGATGTCTTCCTTGGTGAAGCCTTTTGCAAAGGCCTTCTCCAATACGATATCTATGTTCCTCTTCTTTTCCTCCATATCCTTGGGAAGACCCTCATCTCCCACGGGAAGCAGGATAAACATTGCGCCGTATTTCTTAGCCGTCTCAAGCATACGGTCACAGCGGTCAGACTCGGCTGATATAGAGTTGATCAAAGCTCTGCCGGGATATCTGCGAAGTGCAGCTTCCATGATCTCCGGATAGCTTGTATCTATGCAAAGAGGGAGAGATGTGACCTGTGTAACGGTATCAATTGCCTTAAGCATCATCTCTTTCTCGTCCACGCCGCTCATACCCATATTGATATCGAGTATGTCAGCTCCTTTTTCCTCCTGTTCCTCGGCAAAAGAGGTCACCATATCAAAGGAGCCTTCTCTGAGCTCAGCCTGAAGCTTCTTCTTACCGGTGGGATTGATCCTTTCTCCGATGATATGGAATCTTCCGTCCAGATCGAATTCAAGGCTCTTTCTTTCGGAAGAAAGTCTCCGCCTCTTTACGACATCCCTTTTCACAGGCTTCATGCCTTTCGGTATCGCAGCGATATACTCAGGTGCAGAGCCGCAGCATCCTCCCACTATAGCTGCTCCCGCATTGATTATCTTTTCCAGTCCGACCCCGAAGTCATCAGGAAGCATGTCGTATACGGTACTGCCGTCATCAGCAAGCTTCGGAAGACCCGCATTTGGTTTGCAGATGATCGGTATCTCGGCTCTTTGTGCCAGCTTCTCTATAATGGGTATCATCTTGTCCGGACCCGTGGAACAGTTGGCACCGAAGGCATCTGCTCCCAGAGCCTGCAATGTGATAAGTGCAGTGACAGGATCCGTACCGTACAGTGTCCTGCCGTCTGCTTCAAAGGTCATCGTAGCCATGATCGGAAGGTCGCACACCTCCCTGCAGGCTATGACAGCGGCCCTCGTCTCCTGAAGGCTCATCATTGTCTCCACTACTATGAGATCCGCTCCGCCGTCTCTTAAGTATCCTATCTGTTCCTTGTAGATATCAACGAGCTCCTCAAAGCCCATGGGTCCTACAGGCTCCACCTGTATGCCGGTCATAGAGATATTGCCTGCAACATAGCATTCAGGAGCATCCGGATGATCTTTTGCAAACTCTTCCGTTACGGATTTCGACAGGCCAACCAGTGCTTTATTCATCTCGGCTATCCTGTCATAAAGCCCGAATTCATCAAGCTTTACTTTGTTACACGAAAAAGTAGGCGAGTACAGTATCCTGCTCCCCGCCTCCAGATATGCTCTCTGCAGCTCCTTTATGACATCCGGGTGATCGAGCACCCACTCGTCGGGACATACACCGTTCACCAGTCCCTTCTTCTGCAGATTGGTGCCCGTCGCCCCGTCAAGCAGGATCACTCCCCCGGATGTGAGTTTCCTGAACTCATCCCTTGTCATCAGCTGTTGATTTCTCCATCATCAATTCCGTCGCCGTCATAGTCTCCATCATGTTCATCAGCGCCGATACTCTCTCTTGTATAGACTCTGTTTGCCTTCCTCTCCTGCTCGATCTTACGTGAGAAAAGCTCCTTGGTCTTCTCCGAATCCTTAATATTCTCGATCTTGAAGTTGCCGAGACTCTTGTCGGATGAGTCGATCTTCAGTGTACCTATACCGAAGATCTTCTGGAACAGTGACCTCGTAAGTACCACGTCAGTCATACGATAGAGTCTGACTTCATCATATCTTGTACTCAGGAATCCTCTTTCAAGATAGAATCTCTGATCGTCAAGCGCATATTTGGTAAAACTCCAGGGCAGACCCATAAAGTTTCTTTTTCTGTCTTCCCAGATTGAGTTTTCCTTGCGTTTCTTTCCGCTTGCCTTTCTTTTGTTCTCACAGATCACAGTGATCACGACAGCAAGCACAAATACTACTGCCGCACATATCACAGCTATGAGCAGTACACTCAAAATTGCAGAAATAATATCTCCCATGATATCCTCCTTAAGCCTTATACGACCTTATGTATTATAATGCAGTTACCCGAATGGAACTTCTCCATCGGACCGTTCATGACGAGTGTCTTTGCTTTCAGATCGATCCTGAAGAATGAGATCGTACTTGATTCATTATTGATCGAAAGCAGGAATCTGTCATCATCTGATACCGCTATATCCTTCGGGAAATCCCCGGATATAGGCAGAGTGAAGAGCCTTGTCAGCATTCCCGTCTTCTCATCCCTGTCAAAAGCCGAAACGGAATTGTCTCCCGCATTGGAGCAGAATACGTGCTTTCCGTCGGTCGATATCTGTATCGCGTAAGCTGCAGAATTACCTGCATGATAATCATTGACCGTGCTTACAGTCTGGATCTTCTCAAAGTTCGGTGTCCCGTTATCATCAGCATATGAATATACATCTATGATATTCTTCATCTCATGTATGACATAAGCGAACTTTCCGTCCAGTGAGAACTTGATCTGATGAGGTGCGGAGTCTATCTCGGATCTGATGATATCAGCCAGGGTCAGCTTGCCGCTTTTATGATCAAGCTTATATACCCTTACGTGATCCATACCCACGTCCGTAGCGCAGAGATATTTATTATCTCTCGTCATCTTCACGCAGTCGATATGCGGCATGAAGTTACGCTCGCCGACAGACCCGAAGCCCTTGTGATATATTTCCTCGCAGATCTTGTTTATGGATCCGTCCGGCTTGAGCGAAAGCACCGTGACCTTGCCGTCATGATAGCCGGCCACAAAGAGGAACTTGTCCTCATAATCGGTGGAGATATAGCATCCTCTCATACCGTGTATCCCTGATCTGTTCAGATAAGACAGGGATCCGTCCTCCCCTATACGGTATGCATGCACACCGTCATCAGTAATGGAGTACAGCAGTTTGCCGTTGTGCGATACGGAAATGTATGAGGGATTTGATATCTCGATCTTCTCCCTGAAGCTTATGCGTCCCTTTTCACTGTCGTAGTCGTATATCCTGAGGCCATGAGTTTCATCCCTCGTATAGCCTGCAGCATAGACCACATATTTGTCTTTTTTCCTTGGAGCCATATCTGTCCTCCCGTATACTTGATGTATCCGACCGTGCACCCTAACTGCATTGAGTTTCAGGTGTTCATTTTTTTATCCCTGTCTGCCGTATATCTGTTTCAGTGTCTCAAGCCTGTCGCATCCGTCCGAAAGGATCGCATCTGCCATGACAAGCGACGCCATTGCTTCCACCACCACTACGGCCCTCGGCACTATCACCGGATCATGTCTTCCCTTTATGTTTATGTCTATATTGTCACCGTCTTTATTGACGGCATGCTGTGTGGCCGATATTGAAGCAGTCGGCTTTACCGCACACCTGAATATTATATCAGACCCGTCAGATATGCCTCCGAGTATACCGCCTGCATGATTGGAAACTTTGCTGATACTGCCTGCCTCAGACCTGAAGCTGTCGTTATTTCCAAGTCCCGTGGCGAGGGAAGAAGCGAATCCGTCACCTATCTCAAAGCCCTTTACGGCTCCTATCGACATCACCGCATAAGCAAGACGCGCCGAAAGCTTGTCAAAAACAGGATCTCCGAGCCCTGCCGGTACACCGTGTATCACACATTCTATGACACCGCCGGCCGAATCACCTTTACCCGAAAGCCCCCTGATATATTCTGCTGCCTTAAGATATGCCTCATGATCGGGCATGTACAGCTCATTTTTTTCGTTCGGATCAAAGGCTCCTGTTTCTATATCACCTATGGACTTCGTATATGCCTCAGCTTTGATACCAAGCCCATTCAGAAGTCTTGCAGCCACTGCCCCAGCTGCGACCCTTGCCGCGGTCTCTCTTCCCGAGGATCTTCCTCCTCCTCTGTAGTCCCTGAATCCGAACTTTTGATCAAAGGTATAATCGGCGTGTCCCGGTCTGTAGTAAGACGCTATCTCGCTGTAATCCTTTGAGTGCTGGTCTTTATTCCTTATAAGGAGCGCTATGGGAGTGCCCTCCGTCTTTCCTTCAAATACACCCGAGAGTATCTCGACTTCATCCGTCTCGTTTCTCTTCGTTGTAAACTCGGACTGTCCGGGTCTCCTGCGATCCATGTACGGTCTGATATCATCAGCAGAAAGTTCGATCCCTGCCGGGCATCCGTCTATGACGCAACCAAGAGCCGCCCCGTGCGACTCTCCGAATGTGGTCACTGTAAAGTTCTTTCCAAAAGAAGATCCTGCTGACATAACTTAGATAATAATATCACAAAATAACGTTTCTTCCTAATGCCGCGACCTTTGCAAAAAAGTGTAT
>JAEEGO010000159.1 GCA_016280355.1 Lachnospiraceae bacterium
ACGACTGTCTCGCCTGTTGTAGCGTTCACTGTTGTGCCATAACCCATTACGGGATAGCCGTTGGTAGCCATTGCGAGAGTACCGTTGGCGTCTACGTTGAAGGCACCTGCCCTTGTGTAGTACTGGTTGGATCCGTCAGATACGATGAAGAATGCATCACCTGTGATACGGATATCGAAGGGGCTGCCTGTGCTCTGTGCGGAGCCGGAGGTCTTGATGTTCGTTGAGATGGATCCGGTGGAAACACCGAGACCGATCTGCTTAGCGTTGATACCGGCTCTTCCTGTCTGTGCGTTCGCGCCCGATGCGTTCTGTGTGGTTTGGTAGAGCAGATCCTGGAAAGTAACCGAGCTTGACTTATATGCGACTGTGTTTACGTTTGCGATATTGTTACCGATAACGTCCATTCTTGTCTGGTGTGTCCGAAGTCCTGCTACTCCGGAGAAAAGTGATCTCATCATAAGGCATTTACCTCTTTCTGTTTAAGCAATAACTGCGCCGTCTATGTTTGTGAAGATGTTCTTGTCGTTATTTGCCGGATCCATGGCTGTGACTACTGTCCTGCTTCCCGTATTCACTATGAATGCCAGGTCGTCTACCATGACCAGCGAGGAATCTATCCCCTTGCTCTCGGCTTCTTTTGTACCGTTGTTGAGCCTTGTGAGCTGCTCATCAGAGAGTCTGATGTTGCGGTCAAAGAGCCTTTCAGCTGCGTGCTTTGAGAATTTCACCCCGTTCAGCTCCTCGCCTTTCTCGTTGAGGATCTCTGCGAAGGACTTGCCGTCCGCCCTCTTGCCGGGCTTCGTGCTTTCGGGTGCTCCCTGCAGATATGCCGCAGCCGCCTGTTCTAATGAAATTCCGTTTGTATTGATCTTCATAAGCTATTACCTCTCGTCCGTGATCAGCCCTTATGAATCTTCTTCTGAAGAAGGTACTCCTTCTATGTCATCTCCCAAGGTCCTGTACTGACCTATCAGATCGCTGAGCTTGAACTTGTCATCCTCTGACAGGAAGCTCTGGGTGTAGGTATCCATGCTCATGTATGAAGCATAGAGTGATGCGACCTGCTGTCTGTATGTATCCTTGTTGCTTGCCGTGATGTATGCTGCATTCGGCAGTTCGTTTAACATCTTTGACCAGCTGTTTGTGAGATTGTATGCATCCGCATAGCTGTCATCCCATATCTTGCTCACCTCGTCGAGCTCGTACTGATCGCCGTCTATTGTGACGTATGTCTTGGAGCCTGACTGTGATACGAAGTCTACTGTGCCGGTCTTCTCTGTAGCCACTCCTGTGACGGAGTCTGTCTTGGAAGCTGTGACCACCTTGCCTATGAGGCCTGTAGCCCTCTGCAGATCCACGCTCTGGCTTACGTTGTTCATTGCCTCGAGTGAGGAGAACTGTGCGAGCTGTGATACGTACTCTGTGTTGTCAGTGGGCTCCATGGGATCCTGATACTTCATCTGAGCTACAAGGAGTTTCAGGAACGCCTGCTTGTCGAGGTCATTCTTTGCGGTATTCTCTTCCGCCTTCTTCTGCTCCGCTGTCTTGTATGCTGCATTGGTGATTGTTCCGTTTGCGATCGAAGCATCTACTGCCATTTTCTTATCTCCTTTACGCTGTGAAATCCACCGAATTGCCGTTGGCCGCCATCATTTCCCTTGCTATCCTTTCTTCCTCTTCCATCTCCTCTTCGGGGATATCTTCGAGGTTAAGGTCGTTCAGGTTGATGTTTCTGGTTCTGCGTCCTTTTCCTGATTGCTGTGACGCTTCACCTGACTGCTCGCCTCCCATGAGGTTTTGTTCAAACTCATGTGTGGCTACGGTGACCTCTACGTTTTCTACTCTCAGACCTCTCTGCTCCAGTGTCTGCTTCAGCTCTGCTATGTGACTCTCGAGAGCTGCTCTTACGGAAGCGTTCTCTGCTTCGAACTGTGCCGTGATCTGTCCGCCCTTTGATACGAGCTCTACATTCATGCGGCCGAGGCTCTCGGGGTGCAGCTGCATCGCGAGGCTCTGTGTCTCATTGTCTATCACCGCTCTGATCTGTGAGTTTATCTGCTCTATCAGATCCATGGCATCTACCATTGTGCTGTGCGGTGCAAGAGTTGATGTTTCCGCTACGGCTTCCAGCGTGTTCTCAACAGCATTTGTGAGATTCTGGATAAATATGTTGTTGTTATGGTTCGTGTGGTTCTCGGCATTACCTGTAGTTCTGGTCCTGCCTTCCGATCTGAAAAGATCATCCTGTGTGGTTTCGCTTCCCTGACTCATATTGTTCTGAGCTGTGTTGTCGCGTCCGTTCACATTGATGTCGAGACTGACCTTGCTTTCGCCTTCCTTTTCATCTGACATCCTTTCGGTCCTGTCCTGATGAACTTCCACTGTTGTGGTCTTTACGGCTTCCGCTGGGGTCCTTACCGTATCCTGAAAGCTTGTGTCTTCGTCTGCGTCTCTCTTCGGATCAATGTCTTTTGTTTCTTCTTTAGTGGGTACCTCGAAGCTTTTTACTGTCGTCGCTTCTTCTTCAGGTACTTCCCTGGGTTCCGGAGAAACTACTTCGTATTCATTTTTTATTTCGGCAATGGCTTTTTTGAATTCTTCAGGAGTGATGTCCAGCTCCTGTATGAGATCTCCTGTGATCTCTCTCACTGTGCTCTGCAGGCTTGATACCAGAGTTGTGAGTTCTTCATTTGATACTATATCTACCGGTGTGACTTCCTTTACCTGTGCGACTATGTCTGTCATCACCTTGGGATCCAGCAGATCTGTCATCGCTATTCCGAGTACTTCGAGTACCTGATCCAGCTCTTCGTCCGTGATGCCAAGCTCTTCTTTTATGGCCTGTTTCACATCCTCGATCGCCTTTTCTATCTTGGGATCCTGCTGCTTCGTATCATCAGCAGCTTTTTCTGTCTTCTGTGATTTCGGTGCCTCCTGAACCTTTGTCTGGTCTTTGTTGTCTTTGGCATCCTTTTTCACGTCTGTGGGCTTTGTCTCGGTTCCGGTTTCGGTCTTTACCTCTGCCTTTGCATCAGGTGCCTTCATGTTCATGAGACTGTCATTCGCATCTTTTGCTGCACCTGCCGCTGTGTCCGCTAGATTCATGATATCCATGAAGCTTGCTCCGTCAGCCCTGCCTTTTGCCTTGCCTGAAGTGATCTCCTGCGCCCCTACAGCCATCATGCCTGCTGCATTTACTTTAGGGGTTGTCAATTCATGCCTCCTTTCCTATATGAAAATGTCATACTGCGCCTTACAAGATATTTATCGGACGGTTCGCCCCCAGTCTGAACCCCTTTTATGAAAGTTTTTTACTCTTCGTCGGGCTCCATGATCTCGGTGATATTACCGGCGAGGTCATCATCCAGCTTTCCTATCTCTGCCAGTATCTGTCCTCTGGCATCCGCATTCATCGTACCGAGTATCTTGGCTGCAAGCTCCAGATCGCTGCGAAGCGGATCGCTGTTAAAGATCGTCGCTGCGTCTTTCGGCTTCATCTGCGAATATGCCTTTGCGTAGTCCTTGACTTCCTTTGAAGCCTCCTCCTTGCGGAGCACCTCCTTGTAGAGTATCTCTGCATTGGTGGGGTCTATCTGCTCATAGTACTTCAGGTACTCCGTGATATCCGGTGCATTGTCGTTAAAGACGACCTCGTTGTCAAACTCGTCCTTTATCTTCTCAAACTCGACCTGATTGTCCTCATAGGTCTTGAGTCTCGCAACCTCCTGTGTCAGCTCGTCTATGGTATCCGATGCTGCCTTGATGTCCTGATCCTTCTCTGCAAGCTCCGTCTCAAGTACCTTGATACGTGCCACGGCATCATCCAGATTCTTGTAGCCGCCGTCTATGACGTTATCGCCTGACAGACTGTCTGCATCCGATATAGCTGCGCTTCCCTCCGGCAGTACCTTGTTGATCACCGGTACGTCCTTCAGTATGGGAGCCAGTATGTTGGATCCGAAGCCACCTACGTCCATCTTGATAAGGAGCGCAAGTATAGCAAGCCAGATGAGTATGATGACTATGGTCACAAGTATGACCGAGAGTGCTCCTCCCTCTTCATCTGCATCTGCCTCTTCAGCTTCCAGCGCCTTCCTCTGCTTCTTGAGCTCCTTGGCCTGTGCCTTCAGCTGTTTCTTTTCTTCCTTGATCCGGGCTGCTTCCTTCTTTCTTGCTTCAGGATCTTCAGTTGTCGCTACTTCATTTTCAGCCATTATTCTTCTGCTTTCTTATACCGAATGTATAGCTCGTAAGCTGATCTATCTCCTTGCTCTCCTCCATGGCGAGCTCCTGCTTGAATACTTCGAATGCTTTTTCTTTAAGCTTCTCCTGGGTCTTGCGGTCTTTCATTGCTTCCTCAAGCTCCGATCGCTTAACCTCCAGTACTTCCTCTTCTTTCAGCACCACTCCGTGCTGCGCTTTTATCATATCCCCCATGATGCTTATGGCGTTGGCGTTGGCGATCATCTCCTTCACGTTCACGGATTCGCTGCGTATGCGCCTCGCCTCATCCTCATAGGCTGCCTTCCTGTCCTTTAGCTTCTGTTCCTTCTCTTCTTCCTCATTGAGTATCATCTGCTGGGTTGCATATTCCATCTTGGCCTGCTCTTCCAGCTTCTCATTCAGATTCAATATGTTTTGCATGCTGTAGACGAACTTGGCCATATTTTCCCCTTATTGTCATTGAGCCTGGGCATTATCTGCAAACAGCTCTTCCAGCATCCTTACCTCATCGTCAAACTCAAACTTCGAGTCTGTGGTCTGCATCAGGTAATCATTTACCGCATCTATCTTTGATATGGCAAAGTCGATCTTCGGATTGGACCCTGCCTTGTAGGCTCCGATGTTTATAAGATCTTCTGCCTCATTGTAGGTAGCCAGGACATTCTTGAGCTTACCTGCTACTGCCTTGTGTTCCTTTGTGGCTATCTGGCTCATACATCTTGAGATGCTCATCAGTATGTCGATCGCAGGATAATGATTCTGCTGGGCTATCTTTCTGTTGAGCACTATATGCCCGTCCAGTATCGACCTCGCCGTATCGGTGATCGGTTCGTTGAAATCATCTCCGTCCACGAGCACGGTATAGAGTCCCGTGATGGATCCTCTCGCTCCGTTGCCTGCCCTCTCAAGGAGCTTCGGCATCTCCGCATATATTGAAGGAGGATATCCCCTGGTCACCGGAGGCTCTCCGGAAGCAAGACCTATCTCTCTTTGCGCCATGGAGAATCGGGTAAGCGAGTCCATCATAAGCAGTACGTCCTTGCCCTGATCCCTGAAATACTCCGCTATGGCGGTCGCCGTCTTTGCTGCTTTGTTTCTCTCAAGTGCCGGCTTGTCGGAGGTCGCCACCACGACTACCGATCTTGCCATACCTTCAGGTCCAAGATCTCGCTCCACGAATTCCCTGACCTCACGTCCTCGCTCTCCGATGAGAGCTATGACGTTGACTTCGGCCTTTGTATTCCTTGCAAACATGCCCATCAGAGTGGATTTACCCACGCCGGAGCCTGCAAATATCCCTATACGCTGTCCCTTGCCTACGGTAAGCAGCCCGTCCACCGCCTTCACTCCGAGCGGAAGCACATCGCTGATTATCACCCTGTCCATGGGATCCGGAGGCATGGCCTCTACCGGATACTCATCTCCTATCACCTCGGATCCGTCCGAAGGATTTCCCATACCGTCCAGTGTCCTGCCCAGAAGGTCATCGGAGCACTTCACCATCAGAGGATGCTCGAGATTGGTGACTATGGATCCCGAGCCTATGCCGTCAGTTGATTCGTAGGGCATGAGGAGAGTCATCCTGTCCTTAAACCCTACCACCTCGGCAAGTATCGGCTTTAGTGTGGTGTCTGCCGGCTGTATGGAGCATATGTCCGCAAGCCTGGCATCGGGGCCCTGTGACTCGATGGTCAGTCCCACGACATTCACCACCTTGCCCAGCTTCTTGAAATATGTGCCTGTCTTCAGGCTCTGGTATTTCGAAAGATCAAACGCCGGATCCATTGTCTGCTGCACCCTCAATCGCACCGCCCTGATAAGAAAGGAGCTTAAGCTGCTTCTTTAATGCCTCGAGCTCTGTCCCGACCGAGCAGTCAAATATGCCCGATCCCGTATCTATCATAGCCTGTCCCGGACTCAATGTCACATCCGGTACTATGTCGGTATTGTCAGCGCCCGGCATACCGTCAAAGAGCGCTTCCTTATTTGATGAGATATATTCGTAGTCGTCCTTTGCCACGTGGACGATCAGGTTTACCGTCGTATCGGTATTCTGGAGTGCATTCTGCAGCAGATAAAATATGATCTCTTTGTTGCCGGACAGATCAGTATGAAAGATATGACCGTAGATATCTGAAAGTGTGTCTATGAGCGCAGGCTCCAGTGCCGATACCATCTCGTCGTACTCTGCCTGCATGGCCTGCTCTTTCTCCGCAAGCTGCTGCTGTATCTCAGCCACCTCTGCCATACCGGCATTGTAGCCTTCTTCGTGTCCGGCCTGTCTTGCTTCCTCGAAAACGGATGCCTTGTGGGCTTCGGCATTGTCCACTGCTTCCTGCAGTATCTGATCAGCCTGTGCCTGTGCATCATCTATGATCTGCTGTGCTTCCGCCTTTACGGCTTCCATGTCTATGGCGGGCTCGGGCGGTGACGGCGGCTCGGCTTTGATCACATTGCCTGCGCCTTCCGCTCCTTCGGCAGCATCCGGATCGTCAAGTATGGAGCTCAGCATATCTGCATCGAGCCCCTCCGTGAATCCATCCGGATCAAAATCCTCCTGTTCACTTTCTGCAGAGCGCTTCATGATGTTCTCCAGCATCTTGAGCCTCTCTGCTACCTGCGAGTTGGAATTTATGACAAGCTTGTCATCCCCGTCGATCTCAGCACGGGATCTCTTGACCACATTAGACAATGATCTCGTCTCCTCCGCCTCTGGAGATAACGATCTCTGCGGAATCCTCCAGCTTTCTGATGATATTGACTATCTTCTGCTGAGCTTCTTCCACGTCCTTCATACGTACGGGACCCATGAACTCCATGTCTTCCTTGATCATGGCTGACAGACGCGATGACATGTTCTTGAAAATCGCAGCCTGCACCTGCTCGTTCGCACCCTTGAGTGCCATTGACAGGTCTGAATTGTCCACGTCACGCAGCACTCTCTGTATGGCTCTGTCGTCCAGAAGCAGGATATCCTCGAAGACAAACATCTTCTTTCTGATCTCGTCGGCAAGTTCGGGCTCGTCCACTTCCAGAGTCTCCATGATATGCTTCTCTGTACCACGGTCTACCGTATTCAGGATCTCGACGATAGCGTCTACGCCGCCGACGATAGTGTAGTCCTGATTGACCAGCGATGAAAGCTTTGACTCCAGCACTCTTTCCACCTCTTTGATGACATCCGGGGATGTCCTGTCCATCATTGCTATCCTCTTTGCAACGTCTGCCTGCTTGTCCGGAGGCAGTGCTCCGACTATCTGTGCCGCCTGTGCAGGGGCAAGGTAAGACAGTATCAGAGCGATGGTCTGAGGATGCTCGTCCTGTATGAAGTTCAGCAGCTGTGAGGAATCTGCCTTGCGCACGAACTCGAACGGCCGCACCTGCAGCGATGCAGTCAGCTTGGATATGACATCGGAAGCCTTCTCCTCGCCGAAAGACTGTTCCAGAAGTTCCTTTGCGTAGCCGATACCGCCCTCTGCGATATACTGCTGTGCAAGGCATATCTGATAGAACTCATTGATCACTTCCTCTTTGAGCTGAGGAGTGACGGATCTTGTATTTGCTATCTCAAGTGTGAGCTCTTCTATCTCTTCATCCTTGAGATGCTTGAATATCTGTGCAGACTTTTCCGGACCTAAAGCTATAAGCAGAATTGCAGCTTTTTGTAATCCGGACATCTCACTGGTTGAACCTGTTGTTGCCGGTACTGGCACTTATTTTACCCCCAGTCCTCCGTCAGCCAGTTACGCAGCAGATTGGCAACTGCTTCGGGATTCTCATCAACAAACTTCTCGATCATGAGTCTGACCTCGCTCTTGCCCTCAGCGTCGATCTCCTCGACCATTGTATTATCCTGAGTGCTCTGGAGCAGATTGTCAAGTGAAAGCTCTTCCTCTTCCTCGACTACTTTCTCCGATCTCATAGATCTGATCACAACAAATGCCAACAATCCGAGGATGAGTATGATCAGTGCTATGATGAAGATGTTGGTAGCTGATACAAGACCGCCCTCGCTCGGTACAAACACCGGCTCATCATAGGCGACTATCTGTATGTTCGCTACAGGTATACCCGTTGCCTTGGAGACGACGCTGTACACATCATCATCCACCTCTGTCTTCGTCCTCTCGGAGTTGGCGATACGGAATTCATCAAAGGTGGTCCCGTCGAGAGCACCCGATGCCTTCATATCGTCCTCATTATACACCACATAATGTATTGCTGTAATCCCCAAAGATGAACTGTCGTAATTAATGGCTCCGCCGGCCTTTTCCGTATCTGTGATCTTCTCATTCGGCAGATAGCTGCGGCTCGTCTCGTCCGTAGTAGTGTTGGAATAAGCATGATCCTGGAATTCGTAGGTGATCTCACCGTTTGTATCCGTACCGGGTATGTCACCGTTGGAATTCTGTGCGGTCTGTGAGTATGTATCCTCCTGTGAAAGCACACCCTGGTCCTGTCCTTCGGCAGGTGTATATGTATGCTCGGTAGTCTTGATCACATCCCAGTTGAGGTCGAGGTTGGGCACCACCTGTACGTTGTCGTATATCTTCGCGCCAACGAGAGCGTCGTTGATCTCGGCCTGTACGATATTGTCATACTGTGTCTTGTAGGAAAGCCTGCTGGAAGCATTGCCGGTGAGGGAATTCTCATCCTGTCCGGAATACAGCATGTTTCCTGTGGTATCCATGATGACCACGTTTGCCGTGGTGTCGTTTCCGAGCTCGGTAGCCACGAAGCGTGCGATAAAGGCTGCCTGATCCTGAGTCATCTCCTCGGGATTCTCAAGCTCCAGCATTACTGAAGCATAGCTTTCCTTCTTCTTTGAAAGGAGTGTTCCGTCGTTTTCGGGCACGTTGATATTGACTATGGCCCTCTTTACGTTGTCCATGTTCTTCAGGGTGGACTGGAACTTCTGCTCCATGAACTGCTGATATTTCTTTGTCTTGTCTGATTCTGTGGTGGAGAAACCGCCGTCAAAGACGCTTTCTATAGAATATTCTTCTGCGGGATAGTTGTTGGCACCGAGCAGGACGACTGCCTGAGTATATACTTCCTTGGGTACCGATATGGTGAGTCCGTCGTTACTTGTCTTGTATGAGATGCCGTTCTCATCGAGGAGGGTCTGTACCTCGCTGGTCTCCTTGGTGGTGTTGCTCACATACAGAGTCTCGTAGCTGGGTTTGGTGAGGATGGATACCGCTATGGCAAGGAGGACGAGTACACCTGCGACCGCTGATATTATAAGGGTCTTCTGTCTCATGGTGAATCTGTTCCACCACTCGATCACCCTCTGCAGTAATGCTCTTAACCTCTCCTGAATGTTGCCCATGACTTCTCCCTTCTCACTCGACCTGAACTATAATAAAACCATGTTTTCGGCATCCGGCTCCAGATATTCTTTTCACGCACCCGGCATGCCCCGTCCGAATGTGTTTTGAAAAGCATATCCGCGATCCGTCCGCCTACATATTTACTCAGATTAAATCTGCATCTGCATGATCTCTCTGTATGACTCAAGGAAACGGTCACGCAGTGCCACGGTATACTGCAGTGCAACCTGTGCCTTCTCCTGTGCTACCGCAAGATCATGTGTGTTCTCCGTGAGACCAAGTGCAAACTTGATCTCCTCCTCCTCTGCGGAGTGCATATATCCGTTCGTCTCGTTCACCTGCTTGACTGCGGCATCCAGGAAAGTCCCGAAGGTCTCATCATCCGCAAACTTTGCCGTAGATGAGTTGAGAGCCGCGTCTGCGATCTTAGGTGATGTGACATTGAAAAATGAACTTATATTCGTTACATCCATCGTTTTACCCCTTTATCATGACTGACCGACGTTCAGACCGTTGAGTGCCATATCTTTTGTGGCAGAAAACGCCGTGGCATTGGCCTCGTATGCCCTGCTGGCATCGATCATGTTGGTCATCTCGGTGACTATGTTCACGTTCGGGTAGAGCACATATCCGTTCTCATCCGCATCCGGGTGGGAAGGATCATATACCATGTTCATCTGTGTGACATTGTCCTTGTACAGACCGCCTATCTTCACGCCCGAGCCCACGAAACGGTTGAACTTGCTCTGGGTGTTCATAAGCACTGAATTGAAGGATGCCACGGGATTGGACCTCTCCTGGAAAGTGACCACCTTTCTCCTGTAGGGCGTCCCGTCTTCTGTCCTTGTGGTATTGGCGTTCGCGATATTCTCCGCGATGACGTCCATCCTGTAACGCTCTGCCGTAAGTCCCGATGCATTTATACTGAAGCTGTCAAATACTCCCATATCCTGTTCTCCTATATGTCTGAAACCCTCTGCACTGTGACGGATATCCCAAGCTCAGCGTCCGTTACTTAAGCACTGCCTTGAAGTGCTCAAACTCGGACGACAGAGACTTGGTCAGTCCCTGATACATGAGCTGGTTCTCAGCCATGTACACATTCTCCGTATCCACATCCACGTTGTTACCGTCAAGCCTGTAAGAATAAGCCTCAAGATCGGTGAATACCACGCCCTTCAGCCTTTTGGTATTCAGCGAATTGACCTTCTGATCCAGTGTCTTGTATCTGGAATTCTTGAGGGCCTGCTGCAGATTGGCCGCAAACGATACATCCTGCCTCTTGTAGTGGGGCGTATCAATGTTGGCTATGTTGTTAGCTATGGTCTTGTTCCTGAGAGCCGAGGCATCAGCTGCCTTGGTGAGGACATCTACATAATTGAATGTGTCGGTATTAACCATTCGCCTTTCCTTTCCGGTACAGGGGAGAAAATCCCGTATACCTAAATCATTATAATTATCTGTGATGAAATGTCAATATATAGTTGTGGGTTTTCTATCCATCCACTATATATTGGTTTTGTCCGTAAAACGGCGCCTGTAAAGCGAAAAGGGACCTATGCCGGCCCATGCCTTCATAAATCCCTTTAGTATCTACGTCCCTGTAATCCCGAACTCCGTTCCGGGAGCGTTGAATCCGTCTTATTTATTTTTTTCCAGTTCCTCAAAAATGTCCGGGTTGAGTATCCTGATATACGTCCCCTTGACACCTGCGGACTTTGAAGCGATGATTCCTGCACTCTCAAGCTTCTTCACCGCATTTACGATCAGAGACCTCGTGATCCCAGATCTTGCGGCTATCCTCGAAGCAACTATGATATCGCCGGTCTCTTCGAGCTCTTCGAATACAAGCTTCACGGCCTCTCTCTCGGTAGCTGACAGTGCAGACAGTGCACCGTCGATATCCGATCTCTTGCGCTGCTCTATCGACTCCTCTTCTTCGAGTGATCTGTACATCTCCAGACTCACGACGGCAGATGCGTATTCGCACAGTATGATGTCATCCACCGTAAACTCTCTGTTCCTTCTGAAGAAGATCAGCGTGCCGAGCCTGTCGCCTCCCATGATCACCGGGGTGATCAGCACCTCGGTCTCCATGACTCCCCTGTCCTGCAGTCCCAGGGTATCAAGCCTGACATTCTCCCTGGTGGAGAGCACCGACAGCAGCCTGCCGTTCAACGAGTCATCTATGAATGTACCGCAGGGCTTTGAGAAGACCGACGGATATACCGCCTTGCTGTCCTTCCCCAGTATCTTGCCCTTGGCGCTCAATACGCATACCGAAGACGGTACGATACTTCCCATGGTAGTGCATATGTCATCGAAGACTACCCTGTCTCCGCTCTTTTCTTTCAGGAGAGCATTGATCCTCCTGGTCTTGTCCAATAACTCGATACTGCTCAAAAATATTGCCTCGTTGAAATTGTATTTATTTTAGCACAATTTAAAACCAAATGCAATAATATTGTATTTAAATCCATACAATCCGCTTCCGATGCCTTTACAGGCTATAGAAAAACCCTCTGATGATATGGTGTTTCTCCGACCTGTAGCGATTCACTAAGCTCGGCGTTCGTCCTAAAGACAAGTCGCTTTCTATCGGCGGACGATAAGCGCGAAAGCTCCTAACGGCCTCCGCAATCCTACGAAGGGCCTCCGAAACAGCCATATTCATTCAGAGGGTTTTGATGTACGTGCTGTTAATATCAGTGCTCCTGCTTTACCACGTTCTTGCACTCATCATTGGTGCATACGAGATTCTGCCCT
>JAEEGO010000160.1 GCA_016280355.1 Lachnospiraceae bacterium
AAAAAAATCATGGCAGGAGTGATAAGAAGGTCAAAAGGACTTTAATAGATAGAGCGTATCACGATATCTCAGCGTTGATATAAGCCTCATACACCGCTTCAGGCTCATAGTCCGGTGCATAGTCTTGTGCAACTCTTACGATAGCAGTAACAAGACTGTCATCATCCTCCTCTAGCTCCTCCGCTATTGTATGGGTGTCTTTTCCTTTTACTAACTTCTTACATATCTGACTGATTAAACGTCGAAGATTGCCCTCTTCTCTACCCTCTTCTCTGCCCTCTTTCCTCAGTTCTTTCTCACGTTCCCAGCTCTTCAAGTATCTCACCCCCACATCTTCCTTCGACTTCGTCCTGCATACGATGTCATCCAGCTTCCTCGTCACATCATCTGTAACATTATCCTTTGTGCTCCTGCCGATGTAGTGCAGCAGTTTCATGAGACTCTTCTCATTCTCTCCCGCATCCTCAGGCAGCTTGCCGTCCACATACAGGAATATCCGCCTTACACCATCATTATACGCTATATTCGGATGTGTTTTAAGTGTAGTCCCTGCCTCATAGTACATCGCACCCTCACCGAACGGATCATATGAAAGGATGAATATCGTTATCAGCTCCGGCAGCCCGTCGTAGTCCACACTTGTTTTCAGCAGCTGTGAATCTATAAGATCCGCATAATACCTGCTCCTTTTCGGAAGCCCTGCCTTCTTATCGCTATGCTTATCCGGCTCCACATCATATATCCTGATCTCATCGTTACCGTTTTCTTTGTTTTTCTCAGTAACATAGGCATCGAGACGTATGCCGTGCTTCTTCTCCGATACCCCGGGTGCCACCTTCTGCGGCGTGAAGCTGATTTCTCCAACTTCCCGCATAAGCACACTGCTTAAGATGATCCTGCAGACCTCGAGTCCACACTCCTCATCTGACATAATCTCGGTGAAGAGGAAATCATCTATGACATCCATCTCCTCCAACGGTTTTCTTACATACTGTCTCGTTGTCCTACTCATGTTCTTTTTCCTCCTTTTTGATTGTAGTGCAGGAAAAAGAACCCGTCTTGCCCGCTTCGTTTTTCCTGCTCTTGTGTAATTGGGTTTAGGGCAGGAATTTCAGATTCTGATGCAAGAATTGCATTTACGCTCTTTCGAGCCATAGAAGCGGCAAGCCGCTGTAGAAATATCTGCTCTCGATAATGATGGTAACACTTAGTGTGTGGATTTACAAGTTGTTATATTTTCAAGACAGTCTGCCTGCTATCTTCCTTCCCATGACGGCACTGATAAAGTACAGTACCGTCCCAAGCGACCAGACTATGATGAAGTTCACAAGGAAGGACAGTGGGAAATCCACCCTCTGGCCTATGGTAAAGCCGATATATCCGGCACAAAGACACTGCACGATATAGAGCGGCAGCGCCATATCTCCCACATATCGCACTATGGCATGCAGCCTCTTCCGTGCGGCAAAGAAGCCAAGAAGCCTGTCATTTGCAAGGACACCCAGCAACATCAGGATACACCCGGCACTCAGCGCTCCCGCAAAGGTAAGCGCAGCCGAGACATACCTGATCCCTGTCACCTCTCCTGCTATATAGACAGCACAGGATGCGATGAGTCCTGCAAACAGCATTCCCTTCTTACAGGATACCTCTCCGCTTTCTATGTATTTTCTCAGCATATAACCTGCGATCATCGAGATGAGTCCCATCAGATAGAGCCTCTCCTTGTTCTGCCCGGACAGTATGTAGAGAATAAAAAGAACGATATTATTGATCACGAGCAGCTTATCTGATGCATATTTTGCAAGGAAAAACAGGATTATGTAGAAGATAAGGATAGCTGATACGAACCAGTAGAGCGTGGGATATACGAACACCACGAAAAGCTGCGAAGGATCCGAGAAGGAATAATACCCCATCGCATACATCACTGCATAAGCTATGATCGTGATCGGAAGTATCCTTATCAGTCTCTTCAGATACCATATGTGAATTCTGTTGATGGGAGTCTTGTGTATCGAAGGCGCCAGCGCGAATCCGCTCACCATAAAGAAGAGATTATTGCCGAAGTCCTGTCCGAATGCTACGAACCAGTCCCAGTTGCCCGGCAGGATGGTGTTGCAGTGGGCGAAAAAGATCACAAGACAGGCTGCAGCCTTGATGATATCCACGACAGCTATATGCGCCGGTTTATCCTTCGTCTGAGCCATCTCCTCCGAATCCCCAGGCGATCAGCGTAGCCAGTCTCTCCTCCGCCTCTTCGAAATCAAAATTGTCGATCAGATGTATGACTGCATCCAGCTCATCCTGGACAGTCTCATCGATATAGCTGATATGCTTAAGCCTTGCTGCGATATCGGCAGCACCGTCATACTCCATATCATTTAACATGCCGAGAAGCTCCTCAAGACGCTCCTTCAGCACACCCTTTTCTATCCTGTCGCTCTCATCGATCTCGGGAGCTTTTTCAGCCTCCTGCTCTCCTCCGCCAAGGTATGCTGTGATGGAAGAAGCCACAAGATTGTACATGGGTATCAGGTTCGGATGCTCCGCATCTATGCCTGCCCAGTCTCCGTCTCTTGCGAGATCCTCGAGTTCCTTTGCCTTATCCGACAGATCACCTGCTCCGATATACCTTGCAGAGCTCTTGAGTGCATGCACCGTGATCCTGTAGTCATCCAGATTCCTCTGTCTGTAGAACTGCTCTGCCTGTCCGAGAGAATCACTCTCCATAAATGTCTCAAGCAGCTCCTTGTATATCTCAGGACTGCCCATGACGTTTTTCAGTCCTGCTTCATAGTCGATTCCCTTAAGGACTGCAGACACATTGTCTTCCGTCTTTTCGGCAGGCTTTTCCTGAGCAATGGAAGGCTTTGCATAATAATCAGCCTCATCATAGGGTTTCTTATATTTCTCAGGTATCCACTTGCTCATGATATCAGCCAGTTCGTCGAGCTTGATCGGCTTCGGCAGATAGTCATCGAGTCCCGATGAAAGGAAGAACTTCTTTGCATCCTTTAAGGCATTTGCTGTCAGAGCCACGACAGGTACATCAGCCGCTCCCGCCACATCGAGCTTCCTCAGATGGCCTACGCATTCTATACCGTCCATCTTCGGCATCATGTGATCCATGAAGATCAGATCAAAATCATGCTCGCTGAAGTACACGTTCAGCGCCTCGTCACCGGATGTGACAGCCTTAATGTCTGGCAGGTACTGTCCTATCAGTCCCTTGGCAACTTCCAGGTTTACTTTGTTGTCATCTACAATAAGTATCTTTGCATCCGGACAGATGAACGGTACATGGAAGCGCTCGTCTTCCGGACTCTCTACATAGTCGGGATCGAATATCGCAGGCTTGTCATCAAAGATCTGTACAGGCACACTGATGCTGAAGGTCGATCCGACACCGTATTCGGAGTTACATGTGACATCACCACCCATCATATGCAGGAGGTTACGGCTGATCGACAGGCCTAACCCCACGCCCTTGGTGGATTTGTTCTGAGTCTTATCCGCATACTGGAACGAATCAAAGATGTACTCAATGTCCTCTTCCTTGATACCGACACCTGTATCCCTGACATCCGCACGCAATATGCCTACTTCTTCATCGCCTCTGTCAAATGAAAGTACGAAATCAACCTGTCCTTCATGAGTGAATTTCACGGCGTTACTGAGGATATTTATGAGCACCTGCTTTATCCTCTGCTCATCTCCTATCAGACCGTCAGGTACGTCGCCGTCGTATGAAACATTGAACTGGAGTCCCTTTTCTTCCACACTGAGGAGTACCATACGGTATAGATTTGTGACCATCTCCGTCACTCTGAACTTCTCGTTTATGATCTCCACATCACCGGACTCGATCTTCGAGAAGTCAAGGATACCGCTGATGACTGAAAGCAGGTTGTCTGCAGAGCCCTTGATGCCCTGCGAGAACTTTCTTGTATCGTCATCGATATCATTCTTTGCAAGCAGCAGCTCTGAGAATCCCGATATGGCATTGAGCGGTGTCCTGATCTCATGCGATATCGAAGTAAGGAAATCACTCTTTGCACGGCTTGCAGAGTCTGCTCTGTCTCGTAAGATATATGTGGACATACATCTGGTCATTTCCATCAGTGTAGCCTTGGTGCTCTCCGGCCACTCATAGTCTACATTCAGATGCTCATAGTCCACTACGCCGTATATCTCTCCTCCGGAGAATATCGGAACTATGAAATGCGAAGTATGATTACCCGTCACACGGCTCCTGCTCTCGTTTGAGAGTGCGGAGATAAAGGAGCTGTCTATGATGATGTAATCATTCCTGCGGAGCAGATCATATGCCATCTGCAGATCGGAAAGATCGCTCTCCCTTCTCTCTCCCGCCTTGAACCTGCTGCCGCCGGGAGCTGAAGACCAGTCGTACAGACAGGTCTCTATACCGGGTGCTTCATCCTTTTCCAGGATATGTATGTTCATGATGTTGAACTGATTGCCGATATGCTCAAGCAGCATCATCATGGAGCTTGACAGTTCTTTTGAATGTTCGAGTATATTGAAAGTAAAGCTCACGGCATCATAATCGACATCTCCCGTCTTTCTGCCGGACAGTATCTGGGTGGTATTCTCACCCTGTATCATGCCGAAGAACTTTTCCTTATCCTTGACATATCTTACGATGTAATCTATACCCTCGATATCGGTACCGCCGGTATAAATATGTTCCAGTGAACGCTCCAGACTCGAGTGTATGATGGAGAGCATCTCTTCGCCAACATCCACAAGGATCGCAGCAAAGGTCTCATCGTTTATCCTGAATACGAAGTCTTCTTCCCTGAGCACCGATCTCGTCATCTCGGCTATCCTTGAGATGATCGCATCGGAAAAGAATGTGCCGTACTGATCCGTGATCGTATCAAGATTCATGATCTTGAAGAACAGATAGTAGAGGTTTGTCTTACCCTCCACCTCGAGTTTGTCGATAAGCTTCTCTCCTATATCCCATGTATAGAAGCCGGTCACCTGATCCTTCTTTGCATTCTCCAGGAAGTTTTCTTCCTGCTTCTTCTCTTCCGTGATATCCGTGATCTTACCTACGACACGGATGTTCTTGTCACCCTTCTTTACTATCCTTCCTTCGATACGTATCCAGATATACTCTCCCGCATTCTTTGTACAAAGACGTACATTTATCGGTTTGTCCGTCTTTCCGCTGAGCAGGTTTATTACCTTGACGATATCATCCAGATGCACCAGGTTGCCGGCTGCGAGCTTATCGAAAGCACGGTTTATCACATGTTCCTGAGTATTGTCGTCATCTTTGTCGAGCACAGATCCGAAATATGTCATTCTGGCTGTATCGTAAACATAGTCGAAAATGACATCCTTTGATCCTTCAAATGCCAGCTTGTATCTCTCTTCTTCCGTAGACAGTTCAAGGAAAAGATCTTCTTCAGCGACAAGGTGTCTTCTGGCCAGATGACATGCGAACACAAAGAGCGGCAGAAGGAACAGGAACTCAACAGACATCGCATATGCCTTGGGCATGAAGGTCTCCATTGTCTCCGACAGAAGGAAGCTGTGACTGCCTCCGTTAAAGAAAATACCGGCGGTCTTAAGGAAAAGTGAGACCAGCATGCCGACATAGCTTACCAGTGCCGTGACCAGCATGAGTCTTGTATCGAGGAATATAAGGGCTATCGTTATCCCCAACATATAAGAGATGTTCACATTTGCTCCGGGCATAAGTGAGATCACTGCTACGCTGAGCACCACAGCTATGGTGATGTAGTACTTGATGATATAGGTCGGCATACGGCTGATGCTCATAAAGTAAGGCACCACAGTCGCCGCAAATATATAGATGGAAACCCCTATGAGTTCTTTGTCGGTAAGCTGGTACAGACCTACTCGGGTGGCAATGATAAGCACAGGTACGCTCAGTGCAAGCACAAGCAATACTCTGCACAGTATCGGAGTCAGAGTCTCTTCATATGATTTTGAGTTTTTCAGCTTATCCCCGTATGTACCCATTACTCCTCAAAACCTACAGTCACGTAGTAGGCTCCGCTTCCCTCGTCGCGCCGAACAGACTGCACCGTACCGGTCCTGCTTTGCAGTGCTTCCTGTCTTTTGAAATTGCCGGACATTGCTATGGCCGGGACTATGGTATAGTAAACGACCAGTCCGTCCTGCAGATATCCTTCCTCCACAGTCACCTCTGCGCCGCTTTTTATATGATCATATTCAAGCTCCATCTTGAACTCGATCTCACGCATCTCTTACGTATCCCCTGTTTATCATTTGCGATCCGCCCGGGCGAACGCTTTATAAGTGTACCTGATGCCTAATGTCTTCTCGGACTGATCGTATGCACCTCAAGTCCGTTTATCTCCACCCTGTCGTTCACCGTGATCACAAGGCATTCTCTGCCGTCTATCATCCTTGTCTCAATAAGGTCCGATCTTTCCGGATTGACCTTTATCACTATGTCGGGAGTCCTGATATCAAGCTTCTTTATCCCGGTGATATTGGTGGCCTGTATAGGAGGTGCCTCCTCTCCTTCCGGAGTATCTGTCACGGCCTTTGCAGCCTGGTCATATCTCCAGTCAAAGTCCTCCATGGTCTCAGCAGAGATACCGCTTCTTTCAAACACGCCGCGGATCTCTTTCTTGTCCATCAGATAAGGCTCCGGCTCATCGGAATGATCTCTTATCTGTACTCTCACATTCTCATGTATGGCAAGGACATCCTGCAGCGACCTGTCGTCACCCAGTGTCTCTTCGACTACCGTATTGAAAAAGTCTGCCTGTCCGCCCGCACTCATCGGAGGCTCCGCACCGAAGACTCCCGCTATGAACTCCTCCTGCATCTCCTCACTCTTTTTGGTGTAGTAGAGCATGGAGTGGATGTCTGCATTACGCTCCGTGAAAGCCGGGAACAGAAATCCGTGTGCCGGCTCCGCTACTATCCAGTCTCTCACCTTCTCCGCTATCCTGTTCTCATCGGGGTCGTATGAGAGCGTCCCCTTCTCAAGCTTTACAGGACAGATGGCGCAGGCTATGTAATCGTACACTCCCTCGGATGAATCCTCGTTCATTATCATGTCGGATGTCATCCCCGGGATATCGTAGATCGCATGTATTAAAATTATATAATACTTTTCGACGGTATCATAGTTCTCTATTATCAGGTCATAGAAGCTGTCTATGAGCTCATCATCTTCAAGATGTGAATCTCTCAGTTTAAGGAGGAAAGCCTGCTTGCCGTCCTTTGCTTCCTCCGCGAGCGGAAACTCCAGCCCCAGTATATTCTTGCCGAGAGTACCTGTGAGGGTCTTCCTGAATATCTCAAAATACTTGTGCCCTTCGTCCTCGGACAGGCTCATGAACGCATCCTTCGTCACTGCCTGCTTTTCTTTTTCATTGTTCACGTAGCAGCCGCAGATGCGGTCTATGGTGCTGTGTTCAAATGTGAACTGTTTTTTTATCTCTTTTATTTCTTCAGAAGTCATACTCTACACTCCATGTACTTATAAGACGCCGCCACTCTCCGCGCAGAAAAGTTCGTCAGCGATCAAGGCATTCAGCTGACAGAATACTGAGGGTCACAGGTGATCTGTATGCCAAGCTTCCTGAACACTGCCGCATCCACCGGTGAGATGATCACGGTCGAATGTGCTTCGCACCCTCTAAGATAAGGCAGCTGCTCCAGCGTAAGCTTTGCCTGCGGATCGGTCGCAGCCGATACCGACAGAGCAATGAGCATCTCATCAGTATGAAGCCTCGGGTTGTGTGAGCCGAGATACTGTGTCTTAAGAGTCTGTATGGGCTCAAGCGATTCCCTGCTTATCAGATGCAAAGGATGCGGCAGTCCCGCATTCAGCTTCATCGAATTGATAAGACATGAAGCTACCGCTCCGAGAAGGTCATTCGTACGTCCCGTCATTATCCTGCCGTCTGCAAGCTCTATCGCTGCACACGGCGTATTGGTCTCTGCCATCCTCTCTCTTGCTGCAACGACCACCTTTCTGTCTTCTGTCGTAACTCCTGCCTGTTTCATCACAAGCTCAAGCTTTCGCAGCACATCATGTCCCACATCTCCTATCTTAAGATCGCAGGCTCCCTTGAAGTATCTTCTGATGATCTCCTGCTTTGATGCCTCCTGGCATGCTTCATCATCCACTATGCAGTAGCCGGCCATGTTCACTCCCATGTCTGTCGGCGACTTGTAAGGACATTCGCCCATGATCTCTTCGAATATCGCCTGCAGCACAGGGAAGACCTCTATATCCCTGTTATAGTTGACCGTCGTCTCTCCGTATGCTTCGAGATGGAACGGGTCGATCATGTTCACGTCGTTAAGATCTGCCGTTGCAGCCTCGTATGCAAGGTTTACCGGATGCTTAAGCGGCAGGTTCCAGATCGGGAAGGTCTCGAACTTCGCATATCCTGCGGTGATCCCCCTCTTGTGCTCGTGATAGAGCTGTGACAGACAGGTGGCAAGCTTTCCCGAACCGGGTCCGGGTGCTGTGATCACGACAAGAGGCCTCGTCGTATGCACATATTCATTCTTGCCGTATCCTTCATCTGAGACTATCTTCTCCACATCTCCCGGATAACCCTCTATAACGTAATGCAGGTAGCTGTTTATATTGTGCGCTTCAAGCTTCTGTCTGAACTTGTCTGCAGCAGCCTGTCCCGTATACTTCGTGATCACGACCGATGAGACATAGAAGCCCATATCCCTGAAATTGTCTATAAGCCTCAGCACATCCTTGTCATAGGTTATGCCGAGATCTTCTCTTGTCTTATTCTGCTCTATGGCGTCTGCGGATATGACAAATACTATCTCCGCCTGATCCTTAAGATTTGACAGCATCTTGAGCTTGGAGTCCGGCTCGAATCCCGGCAGCACCCTCGATGCATGGTAATCGTCGAAAAGCTTGCCTCCGAACTCGAGATACAGCTTGTCGAACTTCTCTATCCTCTCTCTGATATGAGCTGACTGTATTTCCTGATATTTCTGATTGTCAAAACCTATCCTGTCCATGTTTTCCCCTGCTTCTCCTATGAATTCATAACATCTTATTTTACAATTTTTTTCATATATCATCAACAACGTCGATACCGGTTTTTCTCCTGCCGAAGAATACGACGATAAATATCAAAAGAGAGAATATCGAGATAAAAAATCCCTGCTTCAGATACGGTATATGGTATGTAAGACTGACATGATGCAAACCTGAAGGCAGAGGCAGCATGATAAGAAGATCATAAAATCTCTCGGGTTCGATATTCTCATATCCGTCTATCGTAACCTCCCACCCCCTGTCATACGGCATGGCAAGCACAAGCTTTGCCCCCTCCGGCATATCTGCTATCCCTTCTATGTGATCATCGGAAAAGTCCGTCAGTGTAAGGGCTGCTCCTCCCAGTGTCTCCTCGACTTTTACCATGGACTCCGGCATGAATCTGTACACGCTCACGTCTATATCGACCGGTTCATCCTCATCTTCTGCTTCAAGCCTTACCCAGTCGTCCTTTTCAAGGTGACCCAGATCCATGATGCTTTCATACTTCATCTCATCGAATTCTGCGTACGCCTCTTCACTTCTTGCCGTATACTCCTTTATCTCATCAGTCTCGCTGTCTGTATAAGCATAATAATGACCGTCCTCCGGCACGCAAAAAGTCACCTTCCCTTT
>JAEEGO010000161.1 GCA_016280355.1 Lachnospiraceae bacterium
GAGCTTTTATTATCCCGAAAGAGCAGAAAGCAGGGTGCTTAACGGAGTCACGATAGACATACCGAAGAATACCTCGGTAGCTTTCATAGGCCCGACAGGGGCAGGCAAGACTACGCTCGCGGATATAATACTCGGGCTGCTTCCTCCCGTATCCGGACAGGTGCTCTGCGATGACAGGGATGTAAGGGACGATCTGAGATCGTGGCATGAGAGTATAGGATACATACCTCAGGATATATATCTCGTGGACGGGACGGTCAGAGAGAATGTGGCCTTCGGGCTCAGGCCGGATGAGGTAAGCGACGAGGATATCATGGAGGCTCTGAAACAGGCTCAGGCAGCGGATTTTGTAAGCAGCCTGCCGGACGGTCTTGCTTCGCACGTGGGACCTGACGGAGTGCAGCTCTCCGGCGGTCAGAGACAGAGGATAGGAATAGCAAGGGCACTTCTTCGGAAGCCCGAGATACTTGTACTGGACGAGGCCACATCAGCACTCGACAATGATACCGAGAGCGCAGTGATGGAGGCTATAAATGCCTTTTCGGGAAAGAAGACCCTGATCATCATCGCACACCGCCTGTCGACGATCGAAGGATGCGACAGGGTATATGATATCAGGGATGGAAAGGCACACCTGAATGTGATACAATAATTTGATACATTCTGCTCAAATGGTCAGGGGCAGGAGGTATATTGGTTTAGTCTTAACGGAGAATGGACATTGGATATCATTCATTTTGATATAAATGCCTGTGTTCTTTGTGCACTGATACTGATGACGGCTTTGGCGCACAAGAATGTGAGGCTCAGTCAAAATCGCATATTCCTGCAGATGTTAGGCGTACTTATGATCTCGTCGCTTGGATCTCTTTTTGGCGGGATAGGTCATAACCATGTCATCATGGATATAGATGATTTCCTTGCAAGAGGATCCGTCATGTACGTTTTCACCTTTATCTATATGGTCTTTCATGTTTCAATCCCTCTGTGTTTTTACCTCTATGTCAGGACCGTCCTCGGTATAGATTTGACAAGGGTATCTGATGTGCTCGTAACCTTCATACCCATGGCTCTGGCGTATACGGCACTGGCACTTACGCCGATCAATGACGGGATCTTTTATTTCGATGACGGGATATATCACAGGGGAGAATACATGTGGGTATTCTATCTAGTAGCCATATGGTATACAGTGGTGGCGATCAACAACATCGTCCTGTACAGGAGCAATATACGTCTGTCTGTGCTGTTGTCTTTCTTCTCCTTCGTCATCCTCGCGATACTGGGTGTGATAATGCAGTTCATGAACTCGCATGTAAAGGTGGAGAACTTCTTTAACGCAGTGGTCCTTTTGATGCTCTACATCACCATAGAGAGGCCGGGAGATTACATAGACTCGGCTACCGGGCTGCAGAATGACCACGCTTTCTATGTGAACGCATCGATAAGGATAAAGCGCGGCAGGGAAGCAAGAATAGTGGCCCTGTCCATAGACAATGCGGAATTCCTCAACAACAGCATAGGATATGAGGCGACTACCGAGCTAATAGAACAGGTGGCGTATTTCCTTGATTCCCTGACAAAGTCCGCGGTGACATACAGGATGAACAGGGATACGTTCGTTGTGATGATCAAAGAAGGGGCAAAGATCACACATATCGAGATCATGGAAGCTATACGTAACAGATTCACGGCACCCTTCAATACAAACAGATACTCGGTAGTGCTGTTTGACTGCATGATGTACGTGAACTGGCCCGACGATGTGAAGAACACCGAGGAACTGTCCAGGATGCTTACGATCTTTGAAAGCAAGGCAGGGCACAGGATGAAGCACGAAGTGCTGGCATCAAGCATCGATCTGGAACAGGATGTAAGAAAGAAGGTAGTGGATTCACTGCTGCGTACTGCCATATCCGATGAGAGGATAGCTTTCAAATATCAGCCGGTGAAGACCGTAGCGACGGGACTTTTTGATTCCGTGGAGCTCAAGCCGATGCTTGAGAGTGCGGAGCTTGGAATGGTGGCTCCGGGTGAGTACTTTGAACTCGCGGAGGAGAACGGTACTGCAGTGCCCATAGCAAAGCATATCATAGAGGTATGCTTCGAATACATGAAGGACTGCGGCATGGCCGGCAGGGAGATAAATGAGTTTGCAATGCCACTGCCCAATGCTTTCCTGCTGATGAGAAGCGCGGCGGAATGGGTCATAGAAAAGGCGATAGAGTACAGTGTGGATCCGGCGTATGTCACATTTGAACTGTCGGAGCGCACACTTGTGGACTATACATATGCGCTTGAGGAGAACATGCATGCACTGAATACGGCAGGCTTCTCCTTCATGCTGATGGACTACGGTAACGGATATACCGATGCGGAGATGATGCTTGAGATGCATCTGAAGGAGGTATGTCTGAACAGAGATCTGCTCTCATCGGCTCCGATGTCGGACAAGGCCGATACTCTGGTGAAGTGTGCCGTGGATATGATGAAGAACCTGTCGATAGGTATCAAGGCTTCGGGCGTAGACAGCGCGGAGCTTGAAGAATATGCGGTGAAGGTCGGAGTGGACAAGGTGCAGGGCTTCCAGCTCGCGAGATTCCAGTCGGGAGCTGACCTGATAGGATTCATAAAGGGAAGGAGGGAGAACGGTGCAGGGCTACTTCTTTGATATCTCAGCCTTTATGATCGTGCTGTGCCTGATCTATGCTTTCTTCCTCGAGAAGATGCACAAGATCGTGGAGAACGGAGTGGTACTGAGCTCCATGATATGCGTGCTGATGGCATCCACACTCGGCGTGCTGAACTTTACAAAAACCTTCAGCCAGCCTCAGTACAGGATGCTCTTCGGCATCACCATAGACATGCTGACGGCGTTCGGTATAGCACTGATGGTGCTCTTCGTATACAGGATATCCGTCTACAATATAGGATGGCTGAAATATACCGTGTTCGTGGTGCTGCCATGTGTGGCGGATATAGTATTCTGCGTCGCGGCTTCACTCACAGGTTCCCTGATGCTCCTTCGCGTGGGTTATGTATGGGATCTGCTTTTGCTCTTAACAGGAATAAACATACTGGTCATCTATAAAAGGAATTCATCGCTTGAAAGGACACTGATGCTTCTTATCATGTTCGTGATCGCTGCTGTCATGACCATGGTCGAGATGATGCATCCGGAGGTCGAGCTTCAGAGATTTGCACTTTCACTGCTGATAGCAGAGGAGTTCTTCTGTCTGAAAAATCCCGATGAACAGTATGAGCCGGAGACAGGCCTATTGGGCATGGAGTCATTCCGCGAGTCGATGAAGCGCAGATTTTTCTATCTGGAAAAACACAAGGAAGCGAGCATATATGTCGTTGCTCTTGCAGTCCACGGTGCCGAGACCTTCATGAAGCTGCTTGGTGATACCAATGAGATAAAGCTCAGAGAAAATGTGATAGACGAGCTTGTAAGGATAGCAGGCGGCACACCGATATACAGGCTCAGCAAGGGTGTCTATGCTTTCGTGATGCAGGAAGAGGGCAGGGACGAAGCCATACGTATACAGAACAGTCTGAATGAACGCTTCAAATCCACCTTCGGCAGAGATGCATATGAGATGGAGATACATGCTACCACCTGTAATATGGAGCTGCCCGAGATGGCGGATACATTCCAGGGTATGGTGGATCTGATCTATATGGCTGCAAAGGAAGGCCGCATGAAGGCGAAGGCCGTGATAGACGTCAAGAAGCTCGACAGAGAGCATGACATGTATGTCAGAGAGATAGACGAGAAGGTGCGCAATGCCGTGTCACAGGGAAATCTCGAGGTCTATTACCAGCCTATATTCTCCATCAAGGAGAAGAAGTTCGTATCGGCAGAGGCACTGATAAGACTGCATGACGGTGACGGCTTCATACCGCCTGACGTATTTATTCCCATAGCGGAGAGCAACGGATCGATAATAGAGATAGACGAGTTTGTCATGCAGCAGGTATGCCGTATGATATCCGACCGAAAGATAGAGACTCTGGGTCTCAGGTATATAGAGATCAATCTGTCGGTGCCGGATATGATACAGGAGGATCTGCCTGACAAGCTTTTGAGATATGTCGATATGTACCACATACATCCTTCGCAGATCAATATCGAGATCACGGAGACGTCTGCAGATACCTTCACCGGCATGGTGGAAGAGAACGTGAGGAAGCTTTCAAGACTCGGCTTCAACTTCACACTCGATGACTTCGGCACAGGCTATTCTTCACTGTCGAGGATAATCATGATGCCGTTCGACATCATCAAGATGGACAAGACTCTGGTACAGCCGCCGTACAGCCTGGACAGGGAAAAGGAAAGAAACAACGCGATGACTCTGCTGGAGGGCTCTGCCGATCTGATCCACAGGGTTGGCTCGGAGACCGTGGCAGAAGGTGTGGAGACCGAGGAGCAGCTCAACAAGCTGAAGGAGCTCGATACAGAGTTCATACAGGGCTTCTATTTCGCACGTCCCATGCCTGAATCGGAATTCATAAATGTGGTAAAGGCAAAGAATAAGAGATGATCAGATGCCGAGAAGGATCTTAAGAAGATCCATGTTCATGCCCTCGCGAAGGGCATCGGCGACTCTGTCATATCCGCTGTCGCGGAAGAGATACTCGTCCTTCTGACGGGAAAGATCCAAAGTAATACCCTTTCTTTCGGCAAGAGCAGATAATACCGTGTTTGCGACATCAGCGTCATCAAAGATGCCGTGCATGTAGGTACCGTACACATCCGAGTCGGTACCGACGATGACGGGGAAGGTATCTGATGAGTCATCTTTGATCGAGGACTCACCGAGGTGGATCTCATAGCCTGTATAGTGTCTGCCGGAAAGGGAAGCGAATAGACCGGGAACTTTGGAAGATATGGTGCCTTCCTTCTGGGCAAGATGCTTGTCTTCTTTCATCACGGTATCAACGGGCAGGAGGCCGAGGCCTTTTATGCTGCCGCCGCCTTCTACTCCTTCGGGATCGGATATGCTCTCACCGAGGATCTGCAGACCGCCGCAGATACCGAATATCGGTACCGAGCCGCGGAGCTCGCGTATCTTTTCGGAAATGTGCATATCGTCCATGAAGCGCATGTCTTCTATGGTGTTCTTGGTCCCGGGGATCACGATCATATCAGCTTTTGCCAGACGCTCGGGATCTGCGGTGTAGACCACGGAGACCGAGGGATTCTGCTCGAAAGGATCGAGGTCGCTGAAGTTTGATATGCGGGGAAGCCTGACAACAGCTATGGTTATTGACGAGTCAGAGTTCTCTCCGGCGGTGAAACGCTCAGTAAGGCTGTCTTCATCCTCAAGCTTCAGGTCATGAAGATAAGGGATGACGCCTACTACGGGTATGCCGCATTTCTTCTCAAGGGCAGCGATGCCGGGAGTAAGAAGAGAAGGGTCTCCCCTGAATTTATTGATGATAAGGCCTCTGATACGGGCCCTTTCTTTATATGAGAGCAGCATGAGGGTGCCAACAAGCTGTGCGAATACGCCGCCTCTGTCGATATCTCCGACAAGGAAGACCTGGGCATCGACTATCTCGGCAAGCCCCATGTTCACGATGTCATGCTCTTTCAGATTGATCTCGGCGGGACTGCCGGCACCTTCTATAATGATCGGGTCGTATTTCTCTGCAAGTGAGCTGAAGGCTCTGCCGATATCGGGCATAAGTGAGCGCTTGTATTCGAAGTACTCCTTTGCGGACATGTTGCCGACAGGAAGGCCGTTCACTATGACCTGTGAGCCGGTGTCGCCTGTAGGCTTCAAGAGGACAGGGTTCATCTCGACACTGGGAGTAAGACCTGCAGCAAATGCCTGCATGGCCTGAGCGCGTCCGATCTCAAGTCCGTCCTTTGTGACATATGAATTGAGAGCCATATTCTGGGATTTAAAAGGCGCAGGGTTCAGACCGTCCTGCTTGAGCATACGGCAAAGTCCTGCGGTGATCAGGCTCTTTCCGACACCTGACATTGTTCCTTGTATCATCAGATTGCGGTTCATAGGCTATATATTACCACTAAACAGCCAATAAGACGATACATGACATATAGTGTAGGAGACGTGGAAATATGGAGTATGTTGTGGTATGATATGCCTTGTGTCTGTGAAAGGATGGTAATATGATGCTGCCGAAGGATGTGAACATGCTGCTCAGCTATATCAATACAAGCCTCAGGGACAAGTATGAGGACCTGCATGACATGGCGGGAAGTGAAGGCTTTGACGAAGCAGAGGTCAAAGAAAAGCTTGAGGCGGCAGGATACCATTATGATGATATACAGAAGAGATTTTTGATGAACTGATCTGATCAAATGATGGAGGAAATGCTATGAGACAGAAACCTGTAGTAATGATGGTGCTCGACGGATACGGACTTTCGGACGACCATGATGCAAATGCCATATATATGGCAAAGACCCCTGTGATGGACAAGCTGATGGCTGAGTGTCCTTTCCAGAAGGGATATGCTTCCGGACTGGCAGTAGGTCTGCCGGACGGACAGATGGGTAACTCCGAGGTCGGTCATATGAACATCGGATCGGGACGTATCATTTATCAGGATCTGACCCTGATCACAAAATATATAGAAGAAGGGACTTTCTTCAAGAACGAGGAGCTGCTCCGCGCGATAAACAACTGTAAGGAGCACAAGTCAGACCTGCATATCTGGGGGCTGCTCTCGGACGGAGGAGTGCACAGCCACAACACACACCTTTATGCACTGCTTGAGCTTTGCAAAAAGGAAGGTTTCGAGGACGTTTATGTACATCCTTTCTTCGACGGAAGAGATACACCGCCTGCATCAGGTAAGGATTACCTGCAGGAGCTTGTAGACAAGATGAAGGAGATCGGCGTCGGCAAGGTCGCATCACTTTCGGGACGTTACTATGCGATGGACAGGGACAACAACTGGGACCGCATACAGAAGGCATATGATTCACTGGTGCTCGGAGAGGGCGTCAAGGCAACGGATCCGGTGCAGGCAATGCAGGATTCATACGACAAGGATGTGACGGATGAGTTCGTACTACCCACAGTCATCACAAATCCCGACGGCTCGCCCGTATCCGTCGTGAAGCCGAATGACTCAGTGATATTCTTCAACTTCCGTCCCGACAGGGCAAGAGAGATCACAAAGGCGTTCTGCTTCTCTGATGATGACATCAAACAGCAGGGCGGCGATCCCGCAGATACAAAGACTATCGCATATCTTAAGAGAGCGAACGGCTTCATGCCTCTGACATATGTATGCTTCAAGGATTATGACGAGACGA
>JAEEGO010000162.1 GCA_016280355.1 Lachnospiraceae bacterium
CGGGTATGAACCGTGTGCTCTAGCCAGCTGAGCTATCTCGCCATATTTTGTGCTGCTCTGTCACATCCTGAAGAACCGTGTGCTCTTCGGCGCCAGATGCGTCCGGCGCATCTATGCGGCGCTCAAAACATGCCATAGGGCATGTTTTGCAAGCGATATTATACAATCATGAAATTGGGTATGTCAATAATCGCTTTGAATATTGTATAATCAAGATGGCAGGGTGCAGACCGGCCCTTTGGATGAGCACGTTGGACAGGCACCTGATCAAAAGGTGTGGTGAAAGGAGGCTTGTATGAAGGAAGATAATTTCGAGGAATGGCTCCATTTTTTCATGCTGGATAATGATATCAGTCCAAACAACGTGATATATGAGGGTATAGTCAAAGGGAAGATGTTCCATATGACCTACAGGGAACTCTTTGATAAGATAAGGCCTTATGGCGGGATGAGAAAGAGACTCAGAGAGGATTTCTGTGCAGCCTCTTTTACCGGCGAATCAATAGACCGTGCCGCAGAGAAGATCGTGGAGGAAGAGCTCCTTGCCAACGGTCTTATCTGATCATATCAATGAGGACGAGATATTCGGTGTAAGATATGCCGTGAGCGACATGGAAGAGGCCGTGTCCTATGTCAGAGACAGACTGCAGGCATTTGGCGGCAGGTATATCTGCTTCTCAAACGTCCATACCCTGGTGACGGCTGTAGAGAATACAAGATACCGCGAAGCGCTGAACGGATCTGCTATCACCTTCCCTGACGGAGCGCCAGTGGCAGCAAGACTCAGACACAGAGGCAATGCCAGAGCCAGAAGAGTGGCCGGTCCGGATTTTACGGAGAAGCTGATAGAGGCTGCATCGGACGGCAGCGTACGTCATTTCTTTTTCGGCTCCACACAGAATACCCTGAACGATCTTACAGAAACCCTTCAGAAGAAATATCCCGACATATGCATAGCGGGCTCATACGCTCCGCCCTTCAGGGAACTGTCAGAGGAGGAAGAAAAAGAGCTTGAGGACATGATAAGCCGGGCAGAGCCGGATATCATCTGGACAGGTCTCGGAGCACCGAAGCAGGAGCTTTTCATGGCTATGCATAATGGAAAGTTCAAAGGAGTGATGATCGGCGTAGGTGCAGCCTTTGATTTCATGGCAGGAAGCAGGAAAAGAGCACCGCTTATCATGCAGAAGCTGCATCTGGAGTGGCTTCACAGAATGATGCAGGAGCCGGGGAGACTCGGTGGAAGATATATCGTTACCAATACGAAATTTCTCTGGTACTGCCTGACAGGAAAGGGATGAAGCTTACAGCATCCCTTTGGGATCGAAAGAAGGATCTATAGCCATAACGGCATTCTTGAACCGCTTGTCATGAGTCACATCCTCGCCGAACCATGAAGGCGGGGTGAAAGAAGAGGCAGCTTCGATCGAAGGAAACTCCACCTCAACTATCATAAGCGGAGCAAAAGGCTCGTCAAATATATCAAGCTCGGCTTTAAGCTGCACATCCTCTGCGGACATATCCAAAGGGATGATGTAGCGTTTTTTCTTTATCACTCTGCCGTCATGTTTGGGAAGCATATGCTCGAAAGCTTCCTTTGTTAGGGGCAGATTGTATTCGGCGTGTGACACATCATCCTCACTGATACCTTTGTACGTGAGGACATAGCTGTCATTCTCCCGGCGTATGCGCACGGTCGGATGTTCATTGAGGTAGGCCTGCTCCATATCTATGCATTCGAAGCTGTCCAGATCTGCAGGCAGCTCAGCAATCCGCCATTTTCTCTCTATCTCTACATTTTCCATTACAATATCTTCCTTAATGATGTTATGATACGAATGATACACCGTATCGTTTCAAATATAAAGGAGGAGAATGACATGGGTAAGAAGATGGCAGTGCTTCTGGCAGAGGGATTTGAAGAAGGCGAAGCAATAGTGCCTGCAGATATAGCGATAAGGGTCGGAATAGAGGTCACGAAGGTGTCGGTATCCGGAGAAGAGTATGTAAAAGGAGCCCACGGCATATCGGTAGGGACGGATGTGAAGCTCAGTGATTTCGATCCGACAGGATATGACCTTTTGATGCTCCCCGGAGGCATGCCGGGTACGACAAACCTGGAGAAGTCTGCAGAAACAGCCGCTCTTATAAGGCGTATGGACGAGGCGGGAGCATATATCGCAGCCATATGTGCAGCTCCAAGGATACTCGGGGATATGGGGCTTCTTGAAGGAGTAAGAGCTACCGTATATCCCGGAAACGAGGCCAGGCTGAAAGGTGCCAGGGTTGACATGGAGGCAAAGGCTGTAACAGACGGACACTATATCACAGGGCGTGGCATGGGCTGTGCGGTCGAATTCGGAGGCGAGATCACGGCTGCTCTGGCAGATGCCGAAACAGCAGGAAAGGTGCTTGCTTCCATACAGTATTGATGATAGAATAGTCAGTTGTATTGCGCGAAAACAGGCGAAAAGAACATCTGAAAGGAATATTTACAAATGAGTGTACAGGTCGAAAAATCAGAGCACAGCATGGCTAAGCTTACCATAGAAATAGAGGCTGAGAAGCTGGAAGGTGCTATCCAGAAAGCATATCTGAAGCAGAGGGGACGCATAAGCATACCCGGATTCAGAAAGGGAAAGGCGCCCAGGGCACTCATCGAGAAGATGTACGGCGTAGGCGTTTTCTATGAAGATGCTGCAAACGAACTTATAAACGAGACTTATCCGGAAGCCGTAAAAGAGTCGGGAGAGGATATAGTATCAAGGCCCAGCATAGAAGTGACACAGATAGAGAAGGGCAAGCCTTTCATCTATACTGCAGAGGTAGCTCTCAAGCCTCCCGTAGAGCTCGGAAAATACAAGGGCATCAAGCTGGAGCCTGTAGATGTCAAGGTCACCGATGATGAGGTGGAAGAGGAGATAAAGAGAGAGCTCGAAAAGAGTGCAAGGCAGATAGAGGTGTCCGACAGGGCAGCAAAGAAGGATGACGATGTACTCATCGATTATTCCGGAAGCGTGGACGGAGTGAAGTTTGACGGAGGCACGGCAGAGGATCAGCACCTCGTACTTGGTTCACACAGCTTCATCGACGGTTTCGAGGATCAGATAGAGGGACACAATATCGGCGATGAGTTTGACGTGAACGTCACTTTCCCCGAGCAGTATCACGAGCAGAGCCTCGCCGGAAAGCCTGCTGTATTCGCCGTAAAGCTGAAGGGGATCTCCGAGAAGCAGATACCGGAGCTTGATGATGATTTCGTCTCCGATGTATCCGAGTTTGAGACAGTAGATGAATACAAGGCTGATATCAGACAGACTCTTGAGGATCGCAAGGCTGCCGCTGCAAGGAATAAGAAAGAAGATGAGGCTGTGAAGCTTCTCGTAGAGGATTCCAAGGTCGAGATACCCCAGCCCATGATAGATACGGAAGCAGATGACATGATCCGCAATCAGGACAACCGCTTCAGGAGCCAGGGACTTTCCCTGCAGCAGTATCTGCAGTATACGGGTATGACAGCAGAGAAGTATCGTGACGAGGTGAAGGAGCAGGCAAAGCTCAACATCGAGAGCCGTCTTGTGCTTGAGGCTGTAGCTGAAGCCGAAAAAATAGAGATCGCCGATGAGGACATAGAGAAAGAGATACAGACCATGGCTGACAACTACGGCATGCCCGTAGACAGCATGAAGACCCTCATCACCGAGAACGAGAGGAAGTCCATAGCGACAGACCTTAAGGTGAGGAAGGCAGTCGATGTCATCATAGAGAACTCCAAGGAAGACAAGACAAAGAAGACCGTGAAGAAAGCGGATGATGGCGACGAAGTGATCGAAAAGAAGAAGGTCGTCAAGAAGACAAAGGCAAAGAAAGACAGCAAGGACGCCGAGTGATAAGACATCAGTAAATACAAGGAGGTTGGGATATGCTTGTACCTACCGTCATAGAGACCACTAACCGTGGCGAAAGAGCATATGACATTTATTCAAGACTGCTTAAGGAAAGGATCATCTTCCTCGGAGATGAAGTGAATGCACACACCGCAGGACTCGTGGTGGCACAGATACTCTTCCTCGAGGCTGAGGATCCGGACAAGGATATACACTTCTATATTGATTCACCCGGAGGATCAGTCACGGACGGCATGGCCATATACGATACGATGCAGTATGTAAAATGCGACGTGTCTACCATATGTATAGGAATGGCTGCATCCATGGGTGCATTCCTTCTTGCAGGCGGTACCAAGGGCAAGAGGATGATACTTCCGAATGCGGAAGTAATGATACATCAGCCTTCAGGCGGCACACAGGGTCAGGCAACGGAGATACAGATAGCTGCCGAGCATATCCTGAGGACCAAGAAGAAGCTGAACGAGATACTGGCCGCAAACACAGGCAAGCCTGTGGAAAAGGTGGCTGAGGATACCGAGCGCGACAACTGGCTCACCGCAGAAGAGGCTCTGGAATACGGTCTCGTAGATAAGATAATAGAGAAGCGTCCTGATTCTGATGCAGATAAAAAGGATAAAGAATAAAACATGAGCGGAAAAAAGAATTTCGGTGAAGAGGATATCAGATGTTCATTCTGCGGCAAGACGCAGGAGCAGGTCCACAAGCTGATCGCGGGACCGAACGGTACCTACATCTGTGATGAGTGCGTGGCTATATGCGCCGACATCATAGATGAAGAGGAGGAAGCAACTTCTCTGAACGGGGACCTGAACATCAATCTGCTGAAGCCTCAGGAGATCAACGAGTTCCTTGACGAATATGTGATCGGACAGGAGGACGCAAAGAAGGTCCTTTCCGTAGCGGTATACAACCACTATAAGAGGATCATGGCTCCGCAGGATGACGGAGTGGAGCTGCAGAAGAGCAACATCCTCATGCTGGGACCTACAGGCTCCGGAAAGACGCTCCTTGCACAGACGCTCGCACGTATCATCAATGTGCCGTTTGCCATAGCCGATGCTACGAGCCTCACGGAAGCCGGATATGTGGGCGAGGACGTGGAGAACATCCTGCTGAAGCTCATACAGGCATCCGACTACGATGTAGACAGAGCTCAGGTCGGCATCATATATATCGATGAGATAGACAAGATAGCAAGAAAAGCCGAGAACGTATCCATCACGAGAGACGTATCGGGAGAGGGTGTGCAGCAGGCACTGCTCAAGATAATAGAAGGAACACTGGCATCTGTACCTCCCCAGGGTGGAAGGAAGCATCCCCATCAGGAGATGATACAGATAGATACGACCAATATCCTCTTCATAGTAGGAGGAGCCTTCGAAGGTCTGGACAAGGTCGTGGAGACACGTCTTGATACAAAGTCCATAGGCTTCGCTGCCGAGATAGGATCCGATAAGGATAAGAGCATGAACGATGCACTGCACAAGGTGCAGCCGGAGGATCTCGTAAAATACGGCATCATCCCCGAGCTTATAGGAAGACTGCCCGTGACGGTGGCGCTCGACAATCTGGACAGGGATGCTCTGGTAAGGATACTGACCGAGCCCAGAAACGCGATCATCAGACAGTACAAGAAGCTGATGGATCTGGACGGGGTCAAGCTTACCTTCGATGAAGGTGCAATAGAGGCAATTGCAGATAAATCAATAAAGCGCAAGACGGGTGCGAGAGGACTGAGGTCCATCCTCGAGGAGACGATGAGAGATGTGATGTTCAGGGTTCCCTCCGATGAATCGATCAGCGAGGTGATGATCACCAAGGATTCAGTCGAAAAAGGCACGGCGCCGCTCGAGGTTCATCTGGATACGAAGAAGAAAAAAGAGGGTCACCCCGCAGGGTGACCCTTATCACAACCCGGGCTATGAAGATAAAGAGTATAGAGCTGGAATATGTGGCGGGAGTCACGACAAAGAAGCTGCCGGATATCAGGCTTCCCGAGATAGCCTTTGCAGGAAGGTCGAACGTCGGCAAGTCTTCTCTTATCAATGCACTGATACAGAGGAAGTCTTTCGCACGTACGTCTTCCACTCCGGGCAAGACACAGACGATGAACTTCTACAACGTGAACGGGGAGTGCTACCTCGTGGATCTGCCGGGCTACGGATATGCGGATGTGGCAAAAGATTTCAGGGCATCCTGGGGTCCTATGATAGAGAGATATCTGAACACATCGCAGAACCTGAAAGCCATAATGCTGCTTTTGGATGTCAGACGCACGCCGAATGCCGACGATATGCAGATGTTCAGATGGATAGAAAGTGCAGGCTATGAGCCAGTGATCGTAGTGACCAAGACGGACAAGCTCAAGAGATCGCAGCTTCCGAAGGCATACAAGGAGATAAGGAATACGCTGGGTATTTCCGGAGAAACAAAGATTTATCCGTTTTCGGCCATGAGCAAGACAGGAAGAGACGAGATAATGGACAGGATAGACGAGTTACTGTCATAAGGAGGAAGGAATAATGACAAAGATAGACATCATTTCGGGATTTCTGGGAGCAGGCAAGACCACTCTCATCAAAAAGCTCATATCGGAGTGCTTTGCGGGAAGCAAGGTAGTACTTATAGAAAATGAATTCGGAGAGATCGGCATAGACGGCGGATTCCTTAAAGAAGCCGGTATAGAGATCACGGAGATGAACTCCGGATGTATATGCTGCTCTCTCGTGGGAGACTTCAAGACATCACTCAAAAAAGTCATAGAGGAGTACGCTCCTGACCGCATCATCATAGAGCCTTCGGGAGTAGGCAAGCTGTCTGATGTGGCAAAGGCCGTGGAGCGTGTCAATGAGGATGAAGAAGCAGTCACCATCAACTCTCTTGTGACCGTGGCAGACGGAAAGAAGACAAAGATGTATATGAAGAACTTCGGAGAATTCTTCAACAATCAGATAGAGTCTGCAGGAACAGTGATCATATCCAGGACACAGGATATGACACAGGAGAAGCTCGATGAGACGATGGCTCTGATACGTGAGCACAACAAGGAAGCCGTGATCATCACGACTCCCTGGGATGAGATAAAGGGAGAGCAGATACTGGAGGCCATGGAGAAGGGACATACCCTCGTGGATTCCCTTGTGGAAGAGATGAGCAAGCTGCCGGATGAGGATGAAGAGCATCATCACCACCATCATCACGACCACGATCACCACCACCATGACCATGATCACGATCATGAGCATCACCACGATCACGATGAGGATCATGACGAGCACGACCATCACGAGCATCATCATGACCATGATGAAGACCACGATGAGCATGAACACCATGAACATGACGACCACGAACATCACCACCACCATGACCATGACCACGATCATGAGCACCACCACGATCATGAACATCATCACCATCATGATCACGACGCGGATGATGTGTTCCAGAGCTGGGGAACAGAGACTGCGCATAAATACGAGAAGACTGAGCTTGAAGAAATACTGAAGAAGCTGGCTGATACAGAAGACAATACATACGGCATCATACTCAGAGCAAAAGGAATGGTACCCGACGGAGCCGGACAGTGGCATGAGTTTGATCTCACTCCGGGTGAATATGAGATAAGGGAGAGCAGCCCCGACTATACGGGAAGGCTCTGCGTGATAGGCTCCGGACTTGATGAGGACGGAGTAAGGAAGCTCTTTGGAGTATGACAGGGGAGTAGAGACAGGTGTTCGGTAAGAAAAAAGAGATACCCATATATGTATTCACCGGATTTCTGGAGAGCGGCAAGACTCAGTTCATAGCCGAGACCATGAAGGAAGGACAGTTCAAGGACGGCAATAAGACCCTCTATATCATATGCGAAGAGGGAGTCGAGGAGATACCTGCAGACGTGCTTGAAGAAAACCAGTTTGAGACTGCGCTCATAGAGGACGAAGAAGATGTGACCTATGATGCATTCGTAAAGCTCGATCTGGATCATGATCCCGACAGGGTCATGATAGAGTACAACGGCACCTGGGATACGGATAAGCTGATGGAAGCATTCCCGGAGCACTGGCTGCTTGCGGAAGGCATCTGCACCATAGATGCGACCACTTATCAGGAATATCTTGCGAACATGAAGCAGATGATGACAAGGCAGTTCACTTATGCTGACCTCGTGATCTTCAACCGTTGTGATCTGGAGCAGGACCTGCCGATGTTCAAGAGGACGGTACGTGCACTGAACCGCAGGGCACAGGTGGTCTTTGAGATGAAGGACGGCACGATAAACAACAATGTGAAAGAAGAGCTGCCCTATGATATCAACGCAGATATCATAAGCGTAGAAGATGATGACTTCGGCATCTGGTATATAGATGTATTTGACAATCTCGATACCTACAGAGGAAAGACGGTCAGGTTCAAAGGGATAGTTTATAAGCCGAAAAAGAGCAATGACGACCAGCTGTTTGTGCCGGGACGTTTCGCGATGACTTGCTGTGCGGAAGATATACAGTTCGTCGGATTCCCGTGCAAGTGGAAGGATGCAAAGCTTCTGAAGGATAAGACAGCCGTATATGTCACGGCGAAGATAGACGGGACGGATACACCCCAGGGGTCGAGGCCGGTGCTCTACGCGGAGGCCGTCGAGATCACGGATCCCCCCGAGGAAGAGGTCGTTTACTTCCAGTAATAAATGAAAAGTTACAGTGAATTAAAAAAGAATATACGCCGGATACAGGAGGCCGAGGGGCTGAGGGAGATACGTCTTGCTCTCCTCGGTGATACTGCCACGCAGTTTCTGCGGACCGCGCTGCTGGGATACGGATATGAAGCCGGATACCGCGCGGATATATATGAGAGCGAATATGATGTGCTGGAGACTGAGATAAGGGACGGCTCATCAGGACTTTATCAGAGCAGCAGGGACTTTGTGATCCTGTATATGTCCACAGAGAAGGCCTATGATGCTTTCGTAAAACTTAATGAAGAAGAAAGAGGCGCTTTCGCCGATCGATACGCCGACAGGATAAAGGACTACTGGAAGCTCATAAGAGAGAGGACAGGAGCCAGGATCATACAGTGCGACTTCAACCGTGTGGATGCCGGGGTATACGGGCACTATGGTAACAGGCATAAGAAAGCCTGGGAGTACCAGTACGGGAGGCTGCAGTATCTTGTCATGGAGGCGGCATCTGAGGAAGAGGGAGTCTTCATACTTGGACTTGACAGCATACAGGCGGAGCTTGGACGGGCGGCGTTCTGCGACATGAGGTTTTATTACGACGCACGCATGTCCATATCGACGGATGCGCTTCCTGCGGTCGCAAAGGGGATATTCGACATCATATCCGCAGCCGACGGAAGAGTGCGCAAGTGCCTGATACTGGATCTCGACAATACCCTTTGGGGAGGCGTGATAGCCGATGACGGCCTGGGCGGCATAGAGCTCGGAGAGCTTGGCAAGGGAAGGATATACAGCGACATACAGCGCTGGTGTCTGGAGCTTAAGAAGCGGGGAGTGATACTTGCCGTCTGCTCGAAAAACGACGAAGATAACGCAAAAGAGCCTTTTGAAAAGCATCCCGACATGGTACTTCATATGGAAGATATGGCCATGTTCGTTGCAAACTGGGAAGACAAGGCTTCAAATATCAGATACATACAGCAGACTCTCAACATAGGAATGGACAGCATGGTCTTTCTGGACGATCAGGCTTTCGAAAGAAACATGGTGAGGGATATGATACCCGAGATCACCGTGCCGGAGCTTCCGGAGGAGCCTGCGGAATGGCCGGCTTACCTGAGGTCGCTCGATCTTTTCGAAACAGTATCCGTATCGGAGGGCGCCGACAGGACGAAGCAGTACAGGGAAGAAGCTGACAGGCGTACCGAGCAGGCTAAGTTTACTGACGTGGGAGAGTATCTTGCAAGCCTTGAAATGAAGGCGTGCTGCGCTCCGTTCGATGAGTTCAGATATCCGAGGATAGCGGAGCTTTCACAAAGATCCAACCAGTTCAACCTGAGGACTGTCAGATATACCGAGGACCGGATAAAGGAGATAGCAGAGTCGGATAAATACCTGACACTGTACTATACACTTGAAGACAGATTCGGGGATTACGGTCTGGTGTCATGCATCATAATGGAGAAGGAGTCAGAAAAAGAAGCATTTATTGACACCTGGTTCATGAGCTGCCGCGTGCTGCAAAGAGGGATGGAAGAATTCATCATAAACTGTGCGGTGGAGGAAGCAGCGAAAAGCGGGATAGAAATACTCATCGGAGAATACATACCCACCAAAAAGAACAAAATGGTGGAAAAGATATATGAAAAGTACGGCTTCAGCCCTGTGGGAGACGGAAAGTACCGTCTGGAAGTGGGAAGCTTCAGGAAGCTTGAGACAAAGATAACAAGATCATAAAAGCCCGCCGTCCATCGTGATCACCTGCCCAGTAAGATATACGGGCATCTCGGAGAGGTGATATACGGCAAGGGCGACCTCCTCGGGAGAGCATATCCTGCCTGCAGGTATCTGCGAGATCAGCTCCTTCATCTCATCATCAGATAAGTGTTTATTCATATCCGTATCAACAACGCCGGGAGCTATGGCGTTTACGGCTATGCCGGACGGAGCAAGCTCTTTTGCAAGAGCCCTGGTGAAGGTATTCACGCCTCCCTTGGCGGCAGAGTATGCAGTCTCATAAGAAGCGCCGGAGATACCCCACATGGATGAAATATTGATGATACGTCCCGAGCCGGCCCTCACCATAAGAGGAACGGCATGATTTACGGTATTATATACAGAAGTAAGGCAGGTGCCTATCATGGTATCCCATTCTGAGGGGGTCATATCCTGGATCAATCCGAAGTGCGAGATACCTGCACTATTAATAAGAAGATCAAGCGATTGGATATCTTTGAAAACTTCCGATACGAAGCTATGATCCGATACATCCCCGGTATAATGCCTGCCGGGAAGATCCGCCATCATATCGGTATTCTGCCTGCAGATAAGGTACAGCTCATATTCATTTTGAAGCTTTTCGGCGATGGCCCGGCCAATGCCCCGGGATGCGCCGGTGATGAGTGCCTTTTTCATACCGTATAGGATAACATAAAATTTTTTTTTATAAAATATTTATTAAATCCGGTTTACCATATTTATGTGATTATGTTAACACCTGGACCACATATTGTGCTTTCACGGTAAATTGTTACAAATCTGAACTGGCACAGAAGCCTTTTATTAAGGGCATCCGAGTTGACAAGGATAATTATAGATGCTATAGTGCATCCTGTAGCGTAACAATTGTGTAACAAACAAGATTATTGATGAAGAAACATTTTCTAAAGATAATAAGCGTAGTTCTCATGATAGTACTGCTCGTATCGGGCTCCACAAGTGCGATAGCATCGGAGACCCTTTCGGGCATTCTTCCTGTTGCAGGAAATGCAAGGGCACTGGGTGAGGGTGTATCCGTAACCGCACTCAAGGCTGAGAAGATAAAGAACAGCAGATCCGGCGGCCAGGGCACGGCAGCCAAGTCCGGAACAAGAGAGTTCACATCTGATGCAGTAATAGATTCAGTACTCTCACAGGCAGGAGACAGCATCAATCTCTCTGCAAAGACATCTACAGGTGAAGCTACAGCTTCAGCACAGGGCGGTATGTCATCGTCCTCATCGATCGGACTTTCAAAGGTTTCTACCTATACATCATCATCTTCTGATTCAACAGTAACAAAGACCAAAACATCAGACCCCGAGATACTTACCGTGGGCGGCGGCTCCACCGGCTCCAGCGTGGATGTGGAAGCAATGAAGCCTATCACAGAGGAAGAAGTATCTGATAACGAGGCCGAGGATGAGAGTGATATGGATGATTCGGAGCTTGCGAACGTGACAACGAGAAAGAGCAGCTCTGATGACGACGAGGACTTCACGAACCTTGTCATAGCACAGGTGAATGACTGTGTGAATGTCAGGGCAGAAGCTTCCGAGGACAGTGAAGTAATAGGTAAGCTGTACAACAACTCCGTTGGAGATCTCATAGAGGAAGACGGCGACTGGTACAAGATAGAGTCCGGAAGCTGCACAGGTTACGTGAAGGCAGAGTACTGCGTGACGGGTGAAGAGGCGAAGGAGCTGGCAAAGAAAGTCGGCACCAGACTTGCAAGAGTCAGGACCACCACCCTGTATGTCAGAAGCGAACCTACAAGAGAATCGGAAGTCATAGGTATGGTACCTATGGACGACGAACTGGAAGTACTGACCGAGATGCCCGGATGGGTAAAGGTATCGATAGAGGAAGGTGACGGCTTTGTATCTGATGAGTATGTGAAGCTGCATACCGAGTTCGTGAGAGCCGAGTCTAAGGCTGAGGAAGAAGCAAGACTGAAGCGCGAGGCTGAGGCCAGAGAAGCCGCAAGGAAGGCTGCAGCTGCAGCTGAGAAGAAGGCTTCGAAGAAGAAGAGCTCCAAGACTTCCGGTGGAGATTCGGGTGTGACATATGCGTCAACCGGCGGATCGGGAGCCGGATCGGCAGTAGCGGATTATGCACTGCAGTTTGTGGGCAACCCGTACGTATACGGCGGAACATCCCTTACAAACGGTGCTGACTGTTCAGGATTTGTCATGAGCGTATACAGGAACTTCGGTGTATCACTGCCTCACAGCTCCGGTGGAGACAGAAGCGTAGGATCAGCCGTAAGCGGTGGCCTGGCAGCGGCACAGCCCGGAGACATAGTATGCTACTCAGGCCACGTGGGTATCTATATCGGCGGCGGACAGATAGTCCACGCATCCACAGCAAGGACTGGTATCAAGGTATCGAGCGCAAGCTACAGAAACGTACTGGCTGTAAGAAGAATCTTCTGATAAAGCCATGGCTCGATGACACCGAAGACGCTAACATA